>DASQCG010000129.1:0-2842 GCA_035634825.1 Thermomicrobiales bacterium
CGACTCGCGCTCGGAGGCGATGGTCTCAGAGGCGCTAGGCGAGGCGCTGAGCGGGCGGACCGTGATCGTGATCGCGCACCGGCTGAGCACGGTCCGCGCGGCCGACCAGATCCTGGTCGTCGAGGCGGGCCGCATCATCGAGCGCGGTCGCCACGAGGAGCTCCTCGCCGCCAATGGCCGCTACACCGAGCTTTACCGCACCCAATTCGCAGAAGCCCCGGACGGCCGGGTCGAGGCATTGGTTGAGGGCTGAGGAAATAGCCGGTAGCCACCAAGCTCTTTAAGAAAGCCAGGAACCCTAAACCCGGCTGACGACAGCGGGTCGGCATATTCTGCCGACCCGCTCGTTTACGCTCTGGCGTTTGAAGTCTGCTTACTTGGTCAGCCGGATCACGATCGGCCCGGTGTAACCCTGATACCAGCCGTAGTTGCCGTCCTGGCCTTTGCCATAGACGATGTAATCGCTCAAGATCGTGCCGTAATGCTCGTTCGTGCTCTTGTTTCCGGTGATAAAGAAGGGAACGTAGGCCACCGCATAGCGTTGCTTGTCCGACGAGCCACCCGGTGGGGTCTGGAAGATCACGATTGGCAGGAAGACCACGCAATTGATTACTTCCTGGTTAGCCTTGCATCCGTTGGCTCCCTCAACATCGGCAGAAATCGTTCCTGCCGAGTCGCCCGACTTGAAGGCCAGCCAGGTGCCAGGAGATTGCAGCGTGCGGTTCTCGTTCACATCGACGTCCGCGAGCCCCTTATAGTCGCTTGGTGAGTCACCACATTTTTCGATCTTAGGGCCATGGATGACGAATGTCTTGCCGATCGCGTTTGGATCGATGCTCCAAACCCCATTGGATTGCTTGACGATGTCGGCATGTTTATTGCCTGGCACATTCAGGAGCGAATTTTGGGCGCAAGGCAAGAACGGGCCATCGAGCGGCGCATTCAGCATCTTGACGTTTGCCCGGGCGTATGCGCTCGTGTCGACATTTTTGGCTCCGCCGGGGACCACCCGGATGAAGTATGTCGGGTGATTTTCCGTGACCGTCACCTCAACACCGGTAGCCGTTGAAGGCACAGTGGCAGTGCACGGCGAGATAACTGAACCCCCATCGTTGACATAGTTGCACGTGATCGAAGTGATGGTGCCAACAGCCATCTTGTTGGAGTTGACCACCGATTGCACTTCCGACCAAGCCGAGACCGGATTGCTCGGCATGGCCTTCGAGACCACGCGGGTGCCGGCCAGCGCTCCGGCGTCGGCCGCGCTCTGCATGGTGCGGCGCTGCGAGAAGGACATGCCGAGGTCGATCGAGAGTCCGACTGCGCCGAGGAGCGCGGTCAGCATGAGCGCGAACATGATCAAGATCTGGCCGCGGGAGGCGCGATCCGGAGCGGTCACCGGCTCTTCGCCGGCGTGCGGGATACTGCTCGGGCGATCCATCATCTCAATAACCTCATCGAAGACTTGACCTTGATCGTGATCGGGTTGATTCCAAACCAGCTCTGCAGGAAGGCGGTCGTAATCGGAGTGAACGTGTGCGTTGCGGTTACTTCAATGGTGCCGACCCCGTTCGGGACTCCATTCGTGGTTGTGCAATCGCCGGTGCAGGCGACCGAGACGGTTGTGCTTGCGGGAATACCGTGGCGATTGACGCGGAGCGTGATGCCGGCGGTGTCGGTTGGCATCCTGGAGCCATAGCCGGCGCCCTCGCGCACCGCGTTGCGAAGCTGCACGTAGTCATAGAAGACCCGGCCAATGTCGATTGTGCCGAGCATGAGCAGCAGCAGGAGCGGCAGTGAGAGCGCCAGCTCCACGATGCCCTGTCCACTCTTGGCATCGTTTCGGCGCCTGAGGCGCAGCGGATTTCGTCTATGTGCCATGCGTCCCTCCCGTTTCATTCGATATCAACCGTGCTCGAGGACTTGATCGTGAACGGAGAGATACCCAGGAGTTGCTGCGTTATGGCCTTGAACTGAACCTGGGTAGTGACGGTCAGCGTGTCTCCGGACTTGCATGCGCCGGTGCAAGACACACCGACGTTCCCTGTCGTCAGACCAGTTCCCGCGGCTTTGTCGATTGCTCGTGTGCGGATACCTGCGGTATCTGCGGGCTTGATCTTGCCGTAGCGGGCGCCTTCGCGAGCAGCGTTTGTCAGTTCGGCGCCGACGAAGATGGCCCGGCCGAAGTCGATTGTTCCGAAGACGATCATCAGGAAGATGATGCTGGCGAAGGCGAACTCGACGATGGCTTGACCCGAATGGACCGGGCTGCCATCGCGTCTTCGTCGCCTGGGCAAACGCTGCGTCATGGTTAAACTCCTCGCCCGCAATCTCGGCGGGATCGAGCGAAATCCATGGAGTAATCCATGTCTGATGTTGCGCCCTGAGGAGGATTCCTTGAATGCGGATGGGTAGCCGGAAAGCCGCTAGTCGCGAAAGTCCATTGGTACTACCGGAGGCACGGCATTTCTGGGCATGTGGAAGCCAATTGCACCTACCGCCGTCCGTGGACCTGGTTGTCGACTAGTAATTCGTCGTGCGCACGTGTGTGGATGATGGTTGCCAGTCGAGGTCGACGGTCTCGAGGCCGGTTTTGGCGGCGTCCATGAGGAGCTGATAGTCGGCGCCGGCGTTGATGAAGCGCCAGCCCACGGCGGCGCGATCGGCCGCATCCTCCGGGTTCATCGCGGCGATACCCGGGATCTTGCCGGTGTTCGCGCAGGCCTCCTGGATCCGCTCGAGTGCGCGAGCGTGGCGATCGTCCGACCGCTGATCGCGCGGGTGGATCCCCATGGAGTAGGCGAGGTCGGCCGGGCCGGTCCAGCAGCCATCGACGCCGGGG
>DASQCG010000130.1:0-2792 GCA_035634825.1 Thermomicrobiales bacterium
GTCCCGATTCCTGTGCAAAGGGTGAACGCGGCTGGTGAGAAAATGCCGGATTTGCCCGAGTTTGCGAATATTACGCACAGCCCAATCGGGGCAGGACATCTCAGGAGTACTCAATTGACTGCCGACCTCGTTGTAGCCAACTCTCGAATCCGCACCCTTGACAACGACCGCCCGGCCGCCACGGCCGTCGCCATCACCAATGGCATGATCTCGGCTGTCGGGAACGATGCCGATATCCGCCCGCTGATCGGGCCGAAAACCGAAGTGATCGACGGCCGCGAACTGGCGATCGTGCCCGGTCTGACCGTCAGCCATTTCCACCCGTTCTGGGGCGCCGAGGCGACCCAGGGCGTCGACCTGACCAGGGCGAAAACGCTCGACGACCTCCGCACCCTGCTGCGAGCGGAGCGGCAGCGTATCGGGCCGGGCGCCTGGGTAAACGGTTGGGGCCTCACCTTCGAGATGTTCCAGGAGACCGGCATCCGCGGCGATACCTTCGCCGACGCGGTCGATGGCGGCTTGGCCTATCTCGCCTTCTTCGACGGCCACACCGCCGTCGTCTCCCCGGCCGCCATCGCGATCGCCGATGTGACCGGCCGCGAGACCTTCCTGGACTTCTCGATGGTCGTGGTCGACGAAGACGGCGTGCCGACCGGCGAATTGCGCGAAGGCGGGGCGATGGCACTCGTGCGCCGGGTGATGCCGAATCCGACCGCTGTGGACAAGTACCGCTGGTATCTCGAGGCGATGCGCAAATGGAATGCGGTCGGCCTGATCGGTATCCATGCCATGGACGGCTCGCCTGAGACGTTCGACCTGCTGCGTGAGATGGAAGCCCGGGGCGACCTGAGCGTCCGGATGACCGTCCCGCTCTGGCAGCACCCCGAGTTCAGCTTCGAGCAGATGCGGGATCAGCTTTCCTGCCGGGATGTCCGCGGCGAGCTCTGGCGCGGTGGCGTGGCCAAGTTCTTCATCGACGGCGTGATCGAGTCCGGCACAGGCTGGCTGATCGACCCGGACACGAAGGGGATGGGCACCGAGCCGTTCTGGCCCGAGCCCGCCAGGTACCAGGAGGCGGTGCGGATCTTCGCCGAGGCCGGTTTCCAGTGCGCGACTCACGCCTGTGGCGACATGGCTGTCCGCTGTGCCCTCGATGCGTACCAGCGGGCGGGTGCGGCCGAGGGCATCCATCACCGGATCGAGCACGTCGAAATCCTGTCCGATCAGGACCTGCCCCGGTTCGCGCAGCTCGGCGTGACTGCCTCGATGCAGCCACTCCACATGAACGCCTTCGAACCGGACGGCAGCGATGAATGGGGTCTTCGCGCCGGTCCGGAGCGCCGCAAACAGGCCTTCCGCACCCGCGATCTGCTCGAGAGCGGCGCCACCCTCGCGCTCGGCTCCGACTGGATGGTCGCGTCGTACGACCCGCGGATCGGCATGGCCTGGGCACGATCCCGCCGGCCGGCCGGGATGCAGGGCCGCGGCTTGATTAACGGCGAGCAGGCGCTGACTGGTCTGGAGACGCTGGCCGGCTACACGACCGCCGCGGCCATGGCCGTCTCCGAGGAGCACCTGAGCGGCAAGATCAAGGTCGGCTACCGCGGCGATCTGACCGCCTTCGCCGCCGACCCCGTCGATACCGATCCCGACGAACTGATCGATCTGCCGGTGCTATTGACGGTGGTCAACGGCCGGGTGGTGCATAGGGTGGAGAGCTGAGGGTTGAGGATGCGGAATGCCTGTAGGGACGCATTGCAATGTGTCCGAGACTTCCAGGATAACGCGCTCATGCATGGAAATCGGCCGTCCGGCGTCGCCCGGGGATAAATCCCCGGGCTGAACCAGGAGAAGCCCACTGAAGGGGCTGAAAACAGTAGGTTTTAACCGACTTCCCTTGTTGAGACGGGGATTTCAATCCCCGGCGGACCGTATCGGCGCGGGGTTGGCCAAGACAGCGATGTTAGAAAATTCTCTCGACATCGAACAGCCCGGCGCGTTGACTGCGTACCTCTGCGATCAGGCGTTGATCGGCTCCGATGAGGAGCCGCGGGTGACGGTGCTTGCCGGCGGCGTCTCGAACCGGACGGTGCTGGTCGAGCGGGAGTCCGGCGAGGCGTGGGTCGTCAAGCAGGCGCTGGCCAAGCTGAGAGTCCAGGTCGACTGGTTCAGCAGCCCGGAACGCATCCACCGTGAGGCCGACGGCCTGCGCTGGTTGACAGAGTTCGCGCCGATGGGCAGCATCACGCCGCTCATCTTCGAGGATCACCAGCACCATCTGCTCGGCATGGCAGCCGTCCAGCAGCCGCACGAGAATTGGAAGGCGATGCTCCTGCGCGGCGAGCTGGACATCGACCACATTCGCCAGTTCGCGACGTTGATCGGGCAGGTGCATCGCGAGAGTCATCACCGGCTGATCGATCTGCATCCGAACTTTGGCGACCGCACCTTCTTCGAGACGCTACGGGTGGAGCCCTACTACCGCTACACCGCGAGCCAGGTTCCGGAGTCGGCCACCTTCTACGCCGCCCTGATCGACGACACGTACGCGCGGCAGGACACAATCGTTCATGGCGACTTCAGCCCCAAGAACGTGCTGGTCTACGGCGGCCGGCTGGTCCTGCTCGACCATGAGGTGATCCATCTCGGTGACCCCGGTTTCGATCTCGGCTTTGGTATGACCCACCTGCTCAGCAAGGCCCATCATCTACCTGCCCACCGGGAGGTATTCCGGGATGCAACGCTAGCATTCTGGGATACCTATTGGCAGACCGTAAACCAGAACGATGCAG
>DASQCG010000131.1:0-1625 GCA_035634825.1 Thermomicrobiales bacterium
CGTAGAGGCCGGTCTTGAGCGCCTCGATGCTCTTGGTGCGGATCGGGCAGGTGGCCATCTGGACGAACCAGTCGCAGCCGGCGGGGGTGATCGGCGGGAGGTCGGTCAGGTTCGCGATGCGGGTGCGTGCCTTGACGACGAGCTCGTGGCAACGCTCGCGCATCGCCGGCCAATCGTGCTCGGCCTGGAACTGGATCGCGGCCGGCACCGCCAGGTAGGCGGCGGGATCGCGCGTGCCCTGCCAGGTGTTGCGGCGCTGGAATTGGGTCGTGCCGAACTCGGGCCGACCCTCGCCCCAACCCCACGAGATAATCACCGACATCATCCAGTCCTGGTGCTCGGGGCGGACGTAGAGAAAGCCGGCTCCCTTCGGCGCGCAGAGCCACTTGTGCAAGTTGCCGGCGTAGCAATCGGCGCCGATCGCCTGCATGTCGAGCGGGATCTGACCCGGGGCGTGGGCGCCGTCGATCACCGTGAAGATGCCGGCCTCGCGGGCGCGGCGGCAGACCTCCTCGACCGGGAAGATGAGGGCGCTGAATGAGGTGATATGCGAGAGGTAGATGACCTTCGTGCGCTCGGTGACCTGGGCCCAGAGCGCGTCGACGATCTCCTCGTGCGTGGCCACGGGCAGGGCGATGTGGGCGCGCTTGATGACCGCGCCGCGCGATTCCTGGAGGAACTGCCAGGTCAGCTCGCAGGCGCCGTACTCATGGTCGGTGGTGACGATCTCATCGCCCGGCTCGAGCGTCATCGACCTGACGACGACGTTGACCCCGGCAGTCGCGTTGTCGACGTAGGTCAGGTCGTTCGGATCGGCGTTGAGGTACTTGCCGAGGGCGGCGCGGCTATCGGCCATCAGGTCGTAGTAGCGGCGACCGAGAAACTCGACCGGCTGGCGCTCCAGCTCGAGTTGCCAGCGCTGGTACTCCTCGAAGACCGGCTTTGGGCAGGCGCCGAATGAGCCATGGTTCAGAAACGTTACAGTCGGATCAAGCAGGAAGTCGGATCGGAGGTCAGCCACCATCAATTGCACCCATTCCCGGTAGGATTCGCATGTCGCGGTCGTCAGTGTATCCGGGGACGACCTAAATCGGGATAAGGAAATGCAGCAATCACAGGCACGGCCGGTCGCGATCGTGACCGGGGCCAGCCGGCGAATCGGGATCGGCGCGGCGATTTGCCGGGCACTCGCCGGGAGCGGGCACGATATCTTTTTCACCCACCTGCAGGAGTACGACCGGGACGTCTCGGTCCTCGCGGATGACGATGGGCCGCAGGCGCTGGCCGAGGAGCTGCGC
Organism: Thermomicrobiales bacterium; assembly: GCA_035634825.1. Classification (GTDB taxonomy): domain Bacteria; phylum Chloroflexota; class Chloroflexia; order Thermomicrobiales; family UBA6265; genus DASQCG01. Next base: position 1,299 of record DASQCG010000131.1, read on the forward strand.
GGTCTGGGCGCGAACGTGGCCGATATGCACGCCGACCTGATGGACCCGACGACCGCCGGCGAGATCATCGCGCGGTGCACGCAGCACCTCGGCGCGCCGTCTGTGCTGGTCAACAACGCCGCCTATTCGACGACCCAGAACTGGGACGAGCTGACGGCTCAGGAGTTCGACAACCACTACCTGGTCAATTTCCGGGGGTCGTCGCTGCTCTCGCTCGCCTTCGCAAAGCAGTTCACGCGCGGCCACGGTGGACGGATCATCAGCATGTCGTCGGGACAGAATCAGGGGCCGATGCCAACCGAGTTGGCGTACGCGGCGAGCAAGGGG
>DASQCG010000132.1:0-2162 GCA_035634825.1 Thermomicrobiales bacterium
TCCCGGCGTGTCACGCACTGAGCGTGAACGCAGGGCGAATCTCGCCGACGATTCGCCGATTGTGGTTGTAGATGGTCGGGTCGTGCAATTTCAGGACTTCCTCGGTCACCAATTGCGGCACGACATCGAGTTGGCGCAGGACTTCGGCGGCGACGACCGGGTGGGCGCGGAACGTGCCGTCCGCAATCCGGATCGCGATGCCAAGGCCCTGTTCCGGGATGCCGATGCAGATCAACCCCTCGGCGCCCGACTTGGCCACGATCGATCCCTTGCCGGCAGCCATCAGGTCGGTCACAAATTGGCCGGGGCCGCCGACGTTTTCGGGCACTGCCATCATCGCGTCGCGAAGCCGGGTCAGGGAATCCGTGTGGATCTCGGGTTTGGCCAGAACCGCGTACGAGCGGGCGAATGCACGCAGCGTCGAGCCGAATGTCGGCAAGCTGCAGCCATCGGTCGCCAGTGCGATCGAATCCGGCTCGACTTCGCACACTTCGGCGATCAGGCCCAGGATCGTCCGCTGGAGCGGGTGGCAGGGATCGAGATAGCTGTCGATCGGGTAGCCCAACTGAAGACATGCGGCCAGCATCCCGGTGTGCTTGCCTGAGCAATCGCACTGGGTGGGTGAGTGCGGTACGTTCCCCGCCTCGACCTGGGCGAACGCTGCCTCGTCATACGGGGATGGGCTGCCGCACTGGAGCACTGTCTCGTCGAGTCCCAACTTGGCCAGCATCGCCCAGACCTGGCGTTGGTGTTCGGGAGTGCCGCTGTGCGAAGCGCAGCAAAGGGCGAGCTCGGCCGGCGTAAAGCCGAAGTGATCGGCTGCCCCGGATTCGATGACCGGAATCGCCTGGAAGGGCTTGGCTGATGATCTGAAGTAGAGGAAGAGGTCCGGATCCCCTGAATGGGCAACCAACCTGCCTGCGCTATCCACGACCGCGATCGAGCCGTGATGGAGGCTTTCAACATGATCGCCGCGGGTAACGTGCGCGAGAACGGACTGCACCTGTTAGCTCTTTCACGAGAATTGAACGCTTAGCCGTTGTCGACTCGGCACTCTACGCTAATCCGGGCAGGCGTGCCGAGTGTGGAAACCTGACCCCTGCTGGTTTCGTTTAAGGAAGCATGATTAGTCGAATGACCAGGACTCCTCGAATGACGCGTTTTTCCAGGCGATCACTGCTGGCTGGGGCCGGAGCCTTGCCGATTCTGAGATCCGGCCGGGTGGCAATGGCCCAGACCGAAAGCCCGATCACGCCGATCGAGCCATCCGAGACGCCGACCGACAACGGGACCGTCACGGTCTCGGGGCGCTATTTCGGCGATACCGGCCACAACCTCAAGGCGCCGTTTCTGCGGGCATGGCAGGCGGCCGGCGGCCGCGAGGGGATCGGTGCGCCGATCTCAGAAGAGCGGTTCCAGGAGGGCGTCGGCGTCACGCAATCGTTCCAGGCGGTGTCGCTCGTTTTCGATCCCGGCCTTGAAGCGCCGTGGGATATCCAGGCTACGCACATTTCTGACGACGTGCGCAGGGCAATTGCCCCCGGGACTGCCCGGAACCAGGTCAGTGGCGCGACAAATAATGGGAGATATTTCCAGGAGACCGGCCATTCGCTGGCAGGCAAGTTCCTGAAATTCTGGAACGAGCACGGCGATCTTCCTCTGATCGGGATGCCGACGTCGGAGCCGTTCCGGGACGCGCAAACCGGCGCCCAGCGGCAAGTCTTCGAGCGCGCGGTGCTTGAACTGGGGCAGGACGGAGTCGTTCAGTTCCTGCCTGTCGCCGCGCAGGTCGCGGAGGCTTCCGGTCTGACCGCCGACCCGGCCTTCCTGCCCAACCCGCCGGTCGCCGGCAAGACCCAACTCGTCAAATCGCCCGAAGGGTTGCGACTGCGGGCCCGGCCGAGCCTGGCGGCGGACGTCATCGTCGTCCTCCCCGATAACGCCGAGTTCATCGCCGCAGCTGATGAGACCGGCGACTGGTACGCGGGGTACGCGGACGGGTTTGCCGGGTACGTCGCCTCCGAGTTCCTAACTGAGGCGCCTCCACTGCCCGAGATCTCGCTGGCCGACTGGGACACCTCAGTCTGGCAGGGCGCGGCCCTGGGCGAAACGAACCTGCGCGCCGATTCGACCACCAGGAGCGACATCGTCCGCGTTCTCGA
>DASQCG010000133.1:0-19098 GCA_035634825.1 Thermomicrobiales bacterium
CGAGGTTGATCGCAGAACGCGGCGATGACTTCGGCGGTCTCTGCAACCACCGTAAGGTTATGATCCCGAAGCTCCCTGATATCGTCCAGGATCGCACCGTGTCCCGGCACAATCCGTTGAGCTACGATGGCCACGCACGTCTCGAGAGCGCGAAGATGATCAGTGACAGAGTACAGGTAGGGAATGCGATATTTCTCCAGGATCGATGCCGGAAGAGGAGCTGATCAAGACCTACCTGCCGTACCTGAAGCGGATCAATCCGGACTTCGACGAATCCTGGATTACGAAGTGGTGGGTGTTCCGCGAGCGGGCCGCGCAACCGATCGTCACGCTCAACTACCGCGAGAAGCTGCCGGACCATCGCACGCCGCTCAAGAACCTCTACCTTGCCAATACCAGCCAGATCTACCCAGAAGACCGCGGTACGAACTACAGCGTCCGCCTCGGCAATCAGATCGCGGAACTGGTCAGCGAGGATCTGTCCGGAGACTAGGCGCGTCTCCATGTCGAGCTGTTGGCCGCTACTTCGTGCGTCAAGTCGCCGGTTCGGCTCAGGTGCGTCAGGTACGCGTTGATTGTCGGCTGGAGCAGGTAATAGCCGGGTGAATCGATCACGTTCGCGCCGCGCGCATCGAGCACGTGCTTCATGATCTCTCCGCTGGTCCGAGGTTGATCGCAGAACGCGGCGATGACTTCGGCGGTCTCTGTAACCACCGTAAGGTTCTGATCCCGAAGCTCCCTGATATCGTCCAGGATCGCACCGTGTCCCGGCACAATCCGTTGAGCTACGACGGCCACGCACGTCTCGAGAGCACGAAGATGATCAGTCACGGAGTACAGGTAGGGAATGCGGTACTTCTCCAGGATCGACTCCGGCAGCACGACGTCCGCTGCGAAGAAGACCCCGTCCACGCGGATCCCCATTTGGTTGCCGGAGTGACCGGCGAGCGAAATCGCCTCCAGCAAAGCCCCGCCGACAGTCAGCGGCCCGGTATCGTAGACCACGTCGACCGGACTCGGCTCGGCCAGCATAAAGTTGGTCCGCATCGAATCGAGCGGGTCGGCGCCGCCATACAGGAATGCCGGTTGCAGGATCGGGTAGCGCAGGATCGCCTCGTCGAGCGCCGGAGCGTAGACGCGGGCGCCGGTCCGTTTGACGACGGTCGCGTTCCCGCCGAAGTGGTCCGCATGCCCGTGCGTCGTGACGACCGCGACCACTTCCGAGCCGAGTTCTTCCCGGACTGCCTTGATCGCCTTCTTCGCGGATGAATCGTTGAGCCCGGCATCAATGAGCGCTACCTGGCCATTCCCGAGCAGGACGACACCAATATTGACACCACCCGGCAGGACGTAGACCTGATCCGAAAGTTGAACGAGTGCCAAGCTTCACCTCCCGCGCCACTATACTTTCCGCCCGATGAGGTCCGCGCATTTCCCGGAGGCACAACGGATTTGAACCCCCAGCACATCGTCGAGGTGAGCCAATTCGACCGTGGCTTCGTCGAGTCACTTTTTGTGTCGGCGGACCAGCTGCGCGATCTGCCGCGGCCGTCCACGCTGCAAGCGGGCAAGATCCTGGCCACGATCTTCTACGAGCCATCCACTCGCACCCGGCTCAGTTTCGAATCGGCCATGCTCCGGCTGGGTGGTCAGGTCATCTCGACTGAAAATGCACGCGAGTTTTCCTCGGCGATCAAGGGAGAAACCGTCGAGGACACCGTGATGATGGCCAGCGGCTACGCCGATGCCATCGTGATTCGCCACTTCGAGCAAGGCGCCGCAGCCAGGGCAGCAGCCGTCTCACCGGTACCGATCCTCAACGCTGGCGACGGTCCGGGAGAGCATCCGACCCAGGCTCTGCTCGACCTCTACACGATCCAGCACGAGCTCGGCCGGATCGACAACCTGCGCATCGCGCTGGTCGGGGATCTCCGCTACGGGCGCACTGCCCGCTCGCTCGCACTTCTGTCGCGTCTCACCACCGGGGTCGAGCTCATCTTTGTCAGCCCGCCGCAGGTGCCGATGGGCGACGATATCCGTGCCGCGCTCGATACCGCCGGAATCCCATACCGCGATGAACCGAATCTGGCCAAGGTGCTGCCCGATGTCGACGTGGTCTATCAGACCCGGGTTCAGAAGGAGCGGTTCGCCAGTGAAGATGAGTACCGGGCAGCCAAGGGCACGTATATCCTCGACCGCTCGATGTACGACCGGCTCAACCCCAACGCAGTCGTGATGCACCCGCTGCCACGCGTGGACGAGATCACTACGGAGGTCGATAGCGACCCGCGCTCGGCCTATTTCCGGCAGGCGCGCAACGGTGTCTTTGTTCGCATGGCGTTGCTGAACCTGGTGCTCGGCTAAAGCGGCATCCCGCGCCTGCCGGAGCCCGAGGAGATGCTCTCCGGCCCTTCCCGGTGCCGCCTGCGGACGCGAGTCCACCGTCGCTTCTCGTCGAGCCGCCGCCGAAGGACACTCTGCCCGCCGATCAGTCCGATGAGCACCGCAACACAGATCAGTATCTGGACCACACCGAAGACATCGGCCAAGGCTGCGGCGAAAACGATCGGAACGAAGGCCAGCGTGTTCGAAATCGTGAAGAACGTCGCATAAACCCGCGCCCGAATGTTCTCGTGCGAGCGCTCCTGGAGCATCGTCTGCGCCGGAATCAGGACGTACGCGTTACAGACACCCAGACAAGTGGCGAAGAAGGCTGTCACCAGGATCAGCGTGTTATGCGACGGGCTGCCGAACCAGTTCAATATTGGTTCGGCCGCGACCAGCAGAAACATCGCGACGCCGGCCGCCGTCAAAGCCCAGTCGATTACCGATCCACGATCGTATCTGCGAGTCGTCTTTCCGACGAGCAGGACGCCGACAAACACACCCGTTGCGGCTGGTCCAACGATGAAGAGCAGATCCTCCGGCGATAAGCCAAGGATACTGGTCACGAACTCCGGACCCAGAGCGGCCAACATTTGGAGCGTCATCGCCGCGATGCTCAGGTGCAGGATCGCCTTGATCAGATATGGATCACGCAGGATGAAGACAAGTCCTTCGCGGATATCCAGCCAGAGAGCCCGCATCGGTTGTTCGTTCGTGGCCTTGCGGGCGCGCGCGTCGCTCGCCTTGGATCTCGGCAACGTCATGATGATGCATGCGCACGTCAGGAAGATCACCAGCGCGGTCCAAAAGACTGCGTCGACTCCAAATAGCTTGACCAACAATGTGCCCAGCAGCGCAAACCCGGCGAGCTGCGAACCGGTGTTGGTCAAGTTGAACATCCCGTTTGCGGAGATGAGCTGGGCACGTGGCACGAGATCCGGGATAGTCGCGGCTTCTGCGGGCGCGAAGAACTGTCCGGCCGTGCCAAACACGACGGTCACGAGATAGGTCGCGATCAGGATCGACTGCACGTGCCAGGCAGGGTCGATGATCAGGAAGAGCGCCATGGCCACAGCGCGAACGCCATTCGTCGCGGCCATTACCAATCGACGATCGAAGCGGTCGGCCACCACTCCGGCCAACGGTCCAATGAAGACGGACGGGAGTGAGAATGCGAGGATTTCGAGGCTTGTCAGTGTGTTGGCTTGCTTGAGCCCGTGATGCTCGATGATCTCGCGCACCCTGAGCAGGAGCGCGAAGTTGACCATGTTGCTTGCGGTCATGGAAAGCGCCTGAGCTCCCCACAAGCGCAAGAACGGGAAATTATGGAAGAGCGATCCGTTCGTCTTAGCCGGCGTCAGCTCGACATCCGAATGCGCGCCCTCCGCTTCCAGATCCCCGGCGCCATCGGGTTCTGGTTCCGGCAGAACGTCGGATTCTTGCTCGATAGTGGTGCTCATACCCCGGACTCCGCGTCCGGGGACGGAACAGCCGCCGAAGATGGGTCGAGCGCGGTCGATGGATCGCCGCGCTCGATGAATTGACGGAACCGCCGCTCGGTTTCGAGACGTGGGAGCATGATGCGCCGGGAACAACTCGTGCAACGCAAACCAATATCCAGCCCGAGCCTCGTTACCGTCCAGTCAAAGCCGCCGCAGGCATGTGGCTTCTTGAGGCGGATTACGTCGCCGATGTAAAGCTGGAGTGGCTCGCGTTGCAGACGATTCATCGGACCGCTCCCAACGATTTGGAGTTGGCCCTAGAGTCCGGGAATCTTGAGGCCGCCAGTCAAGGCGCCCATTCGCTCTTCCATCAGCGCGCCGGCCTTGGTCATGGCGTCCGCGATGGCGGCGTTGATCATATCCTCGAGCAGTTCGACATCGTCCGGATCGACGGCTGACGGGTCGATCTTGATCGATTGGAAGTCTTTCTGCCCGGTCACTTTGGCAACGACGACGCCACCGCCGGCGCTCCCTTCGACGATCGTCTCGCCAAGCTCTTTCTGGATCTTCTCCAGCTTCATCTGCATCTGCTGGATCGCCTTCATATTGATGCCCATGGCGAGATCTGTTCCTTTCGCATTTAAGAAACGTGTCGAATTCGTGTTGAACAACGAACTTGAGTATAGGCGAGCAGGATGCTTTTTCGGGACCCGTAGCCTCACCCGCCGGTCCGCTTTATGGCGGAGATGCGGTCCATGAGCTGCTCTGCGGCAGCGCGGGATTCCGGCGAGACCGGCTTGCCATCGATCATCTCCGCCAGCTCATCGAGACGCGTGCCGCCTTCGAGCCGTCGCACCGTGGAGACCGTGCGGCCGTCGGCGATGTCCTTTTCGATCATGAAGTGGGCCCCGGCGAACGCGGCGATTTGCGCGAGGTGGCTGATCACGATCACTTGATGGCGGTTCGCGAGAGACCAGAGCTTCTCGCCGACAGACTGACCTGACCGCGCGCCGACTCCCACATCGACCTCGTCGAAGACCAGCGTCGGGGTGCGGTCTCCCTCGGCCAGCACCGACTTGAGCGCGAGCATTAATCTGGCCGTCTCACCGCCAGATGCGATCTTTGCAAGCGGTTTGAGCGCTTCGCCCTTGTTCGGCGCGAAGAGGAACTCGACCGTGTCTGCGCCGCTTTCGGTCGGCTCGGCTAGCGAATTGATGGAGATGCTGACATGGGCCGAGCCGAGTCCGAGTTCGCCGATCGCGGCATCGATCGCCTTTTCCAGTCGGTTCGCACCGGTCCGGCGCGCCGCCGACAGTGTGTCGAGCACGGGGACGAGCCGGCGCTCGAGCTCTGCCTCCTGCTCGGCCAGCGCCGCCTCGTCGAAGCCGGCGCCGGTCAGCGCCTCCAGCTCGGTTTGCGCCGTCTCGAGATGCGACTGAATCTCCGGGATCGTCGCTCCGTACTTGCGCTTGAGCTTCTGGATCAGGTCGAATCGCTCTTCGACCGATGCAAGTCGCGCCGGGTCGGCATCAACCGCCTCGACGTACCGGCGCAGGTCCGATGCGACATCGTCGGCCAGCACGACGACTTCGTTGACGCGCTCCACCAGCTCCGCGGTGGAGACATCGACCTCAGCGATCCGTTGCACATGTTGCAACGCAGACCGGAGCATTGCCGCCGCGCCGGCGTCATCGTCGTCGGGTTCGAGCGCTTGTAGTGCCGCCGCCGCATCCTCCACGAGCCGCTCGGCGTTTGCGAGGATTGCACGCTCGTTGGCGATGCGCTGGTCCTCGTCAGACTCGAGCATCGCGGCGGCGATCTCGTCGATCTGGTACTTGAGCAGATCGACTCGCTGCTCCCGCTCGCGCTCACCGGTCCGCAACCGATTCCGCGCCACGCGAACCGCATGCAGCTCCCGCACAAGCTCGCGCACACGATCGCGATCCGCCATCGTGCCTGCGTAATGGTCAAGGGCGTCGAGCTGGGCACTACTCTGCAAGAGCTTGAGATGATCCGATTGCCCGTGAATGTCGATCAGCAGGGCGCCGAGTTGGTTGAGCGCTCCAACCGTCACGGGTCGGCCGTTGATCCGGGCCGAGGATCTTCCGCCGGCCGCGATCTGGCGGGAAAGGATCAGGGTGCCGTCCTCGTCTTCGATACCCAACTCCTCGAGGAGGGCGGCGATCTCGCTCGCGTCGCGGCCGGTCAGGTCAAAGACGGCCTCTGTGGTTGCAGCAGCCGCGCCGGTTCGCACGACCTCGGAACCGACGCGCTCGCCGAGCACCGCCCCGAGCGCATCGATGATGATCGATTTGCCGGCGCCGGTCTCGCCCGTTAGCGCGTTCATGCCGTTATCGAACTGCAATTGCAGCTCGTCGATGATCGCGAAGTTGCGGATGGCGAGTTCAGCCAGCATGCCCTAGATGAGCGACTCCCGTTTCAGGAATGCGGTCATGCAGTGGATACCGCCGCCGGCCTTGATCAACTCGTCGATCTCGATGGTGTGACAGACGATTCCGGCAGTCTCATAGACCTGCCGCAACTCGTCGCCACCGGTCGGCATCAGGATCTCACCCGGCTTGAGCGCGACGAAGTTCATCGGCAGGCATTTCTGTGCTTCGACTTCATCCGGCACTTCGAGGATGCGGAATCCGCGCTTCTTGAGCGTGTCGACGATCTTGAAGGGGGTCCTGCGCGCCCAGACGACCGCGCAATCCCGGTCCGGAAAGTTGAGCAAACCATCGAGGTGCATCGCGCCGTACGGCAGCCCGACCCTGACCACATCCTTGACGCCGATCTCGCGAAGCATTCGCTCGACCTGGTTCGCGCCTTCTTCGTTGGTCCGGAGTCCTTCGGCCAGGAAGCAGAGATCCTCGTTCACCCACGAAACATCGGCTCCTTCGAAGGTGCCGCTTCCATGGACAGTCATCAGGATCGGCACGCCGATTCGGCCGAGCGCCTCGGCGACCAATCGCTCCTCGCCCGCCCGCACAGTCGATGCCGGCCGGGTGATGATTGCTCCCTCCGGCGTCATCAGCATCAGATCGCGGAGGAAGAACGAATTCGGCTTGTCCATCCGGCCCTTCTCGACCCGATGGACGGTCACCCCATGCGACTCGTACGCCGCCGCCATGGCGTCGTGCTGCGCTCTTGCCAGGTTGGGATCGAGGTCCGCTCGCATCTGAACCGCGTCGAAATCTTCGATCTGGTCCAGTTCAGGACCCGGCCGGCGCAGGAGGACGGCACGCAATGTGCCGCACTCCGAGCCCGAACCCCAATCGCCCCACACATCGACCATGTCTTCGCGGAACGTCACCTTGCGCGGCGACCATTTGTCGCCGCCGTACGCTCCGGTCAACGAAGTCTGTGCTGGTGCCGCCGCGGTCTGCATTACTTTCCACGCTCCTGCAGGGCGTCGAGGACGCGCTCCGGACGCATCGGCAGGGAGGAAAGGCGCGCACCGCTGGCCGCCTTGATCGCATTCCGGATTGCGGCCGCTCCAGGGATTGCCGGCGGCTCACCGACTCCCTTCGCGCCGAACGGACCATGCTCGCTCGCAACCTCGACCAGGATGGTCTCGATGGGCGGAATGTCGTTGCTGCGGGGCAGGACGTAGTCCATCAATGTGCCGGTGACGAGCTGGCCCGAGTCGTCGAACTCGATCGCCTCGTGCAGCGCCCAACCGATCCCCTGGGCGACACCGCCCATCATCTGTCCCTCGACCAGGGCCGGGTTGATCGCAAACCCAACGTCCTGCGCGGCGACGTACCGGTTAAGGTGGACCTCGCCGGTCTCCTCATCGACCGTCACGTTCGCAAGGTGGGCTGCGAAGCCCGGCGCGCTCTCCGTGATCGCTGTTTGGCCGCGACCATAGACCGGCTCGTACTTGCCGGCGAAGGACATCGACATGTTCGCGATCTCCTTCAGCGAAACGCCGGCGCTGGGCACGCCCTTGACCTGGACCTTGCCCTCCACGATCTCGAGATCGTCGGCGTTCGCTTCCAGGTGCTGGGCCGCGATCTGCAGGACCTGCGCTCGTGCCTCCTGGGCCGCCTTCATGACGGCGGCGCCGACCGTGTAGGTGACCTTCGAGCCGCCGCTTGCGCCTGCATATGGCGCGGAGGAGGTGTCGGCGCCGGTCACTACGACATCTTCTTCGTTCAAGCCGAGGATCTCTGCCGCGATCTTCTGAAAGCCGGTGTTGACGCCGCTAATGTCGGCCGAGCCCACCACGACCGTGAACTTACCGTCGTGATCAAGCCGGCAGATCGATGTCGCCGGCTCAATGCCACCCGGCCAGCCGCCAATCGCGATGCCGGTGCCCGGCTGCCGCTCTTTCCAAGCCGGATGGTCGCGCAGCGCCTCGAGTGTGTCCTTGAGGCCGATCCGCGGCCAGGCACCGCCGTTCGGCCGGACATCGCCCTCCTCAACACAGTTTCGCAGGCGGAATTCGAGCGGATCCTCTCCGAGCTCTTCGGCCAGATCGTCGATCGCCGATTCGATCGCATAGGTTGCCTGCTGCGCGCCCGGCGCCCGGTAGGCACCGGCGGGAGCACGATTCGTGACGACCTCCCGACCGGTGATCAGCAGGTTTTCTACCTTGTAATACCCCCCGAGCAGGATGGCGGCAATCTGCAGCGGTGAGCCGGCCTGAGAGCCGGTATCAAAGGTCAGGTCGCCCTGCAAGGCAGTCAGCCGTCCCTCGGCATCGGCGCCGACCTTGACAGTGATCTCGCAGGCCGGAGCCGGGTTCGAGGCGGCGAGGTCATCCGTGCGGCCGAACTCGAGCAGGACCGGCCGGTTGACCGCAACGGCGAGCGCCGCGGTCAGGGGCTCAAGCAGGATGAACTTACCGCCGAATCCACCCCCGACGGCCATCGTCTTGACATTGATCTCGCCGACCGGGCGGTCGAGCCATTCGGCCGCGCGGGACCGGGCCAGGAACGCGCCCTGCGTGCTGGTGTAGATCGTGATCTCGCCGATTGGGTCGATCGACGCCATCGCAACCTGCGGCTCGATGTAGCCCTGGTGGACCGACTCGGATCGGATCGTCACTTCCGCGGTCTGAACCGCTTGCGCAAAGCCGGCGTTAACATCGCCGCGCTCGAACTTGAGCGTCGACGAGACGTTGGCTGACGACGGGCGCTCGGCCTCTGCCGTCTGCGTCGCCGCATCGGCATTGTGCGCCGCAGCTTCGTCACTGTTGGAATCGAGCGCATCCACCCGGGCAGCCGGCGCCGACTCGTCGACCCCGCTCTCAAAATCCGGCACAGCCGGCAGCTCCTCGTAATCGACCTCGACGAGCTCAACCGCATCGCGCGCGGCCTGATCGGATTCGGCCAGGACGATCGCGACGAATTGTCCGGCGAAGGCTATCTCGCCGAACGCCAGCGGCGACTTGCCGGGCAGCGAAGAGAGCGGCCGCCGGACCGGCAAATCCTCGGCCGTCAGCACCGCGACGACGCCAGGCACGGCCATGGCCGCATCCTTGGCGATCGAGCGGACCCGGGCATGCGGCAGCGGACTCGTTACCGGACGCGCATAGAGCATGCCCGGCAGGCGAAGATCCGCCGTGAATTTTTCAGACCCGGTGATCTTGCGCTCACCATCGATGCGCTTCGAAGAGCGACCCAGTAGCCGATGGCCGGTCACAGTCGAATCAATCATTCACTTGCTCCGGAAATGACGGCAGGCGCAGAAATCGCCCCTGCCACGAACAGCGTAGGGGGATTCTACCAACAGGGTTACTCAGGCGCGTGATCCGACAGCACGTCCTCTGGGCCCCACTGCCGCACATGGAACGCCTTGACGACGCCGTCGCTCAGGAAACCGAAGCGAGCCATCACCGCGTGGATTGACTCCGAATCGGGAGCATCCCAGATGCTGAAGTGGCGATCGTCATGCAGGTCTGGCGAAAACGTCGTCAGCCAGCGCGCACCGTGGGTGACATCGACAGCGTAGCGCGCGAGTCCCTCAAGGTCGGTCGGAGGCGAAATCGACTCCTCGTCATAGTCGAACGGGATATGTTCAACCAGGTAGAGGGCCACCGCTATGCCTGCGTTTCCGTCTCGCCAGTCTGCGCGGATTGACCCCGTCCGCGACCACGGCGCCGGCGCCGGCGCGGCTGTCCATCGCCGGATCCCTCGGCATCGCGCTGCCCATCGTTCTTCGGTCGCTCAGTCTTGGCCTGGAAGCCGAGCTCGGTAGCGGTGAAGGTCTGGTCCGGGGTCTCACCCTGGAACCGCACGGTGACGAGCTCGCGCAATACCTGCAGCGAGATGACCATGCCGTCGCCCATCGGTGTCTGGACTGGTTGGCCGAGCTTCGGCAGAAGGTTCTTTTGCTGCTTGTACTGATCGTTCTCGTACGAGAGACAGCACAGCAGGCGGCCGCAAACCCCGGAGACCTTGCTCGGATTGAGCGGCAGATCCTGCGTCTTGGCCATGTTCATCGAGACTTCCGGGAAGACCGGCAGCCACGACGCACAGCACAGCGTCCGTCCACAGCGCCCGACGCCGCCAAGCAGGCGAGCCTCGTCGCGGGGTCCGACCTGGCGCAACTCGACTCGGCAGCGGAAGCTCGCGCCAAGGTCGCGAGCCAGGTCCCGGAAGTCGACCCGCTCCGGCGCGGTGAAATTCAATGTCAGGTGCGACCCATCGAAGTTGTATTCGGCCGATATCGGCTTCATCGGCAGGTCGCGCTCACGGATCTTGGCGCCAAAGGTCTTGACGGCCTTGGCGGCCTCGCGCTTGAGCGCGTGCATCCGCTCGATCTCCGGTTCGCCGAGTATCCTGGAGACTGGCTTGAGGTTGCCCGACAGAGACGCTTGCAGCATCTGCGACGGCGCAATGACGACCTTGCCGGCTTCGAGACCTCGATTGGTCTCGACGACCACCCAGTCGCCGTTCTCGATCTCAAATGTCCCCGGGTCGAAGAAATAGGTCTGCCCTGAATCCAGGAAGCGTACTCCGGCGACCCGAGCGGACGGTCCGTCCGAGGCTCCGTTTTCGGACTCGCATTCGCAGCCGGCCACCGGCAGACCTGAGTCAAGTCGGTCCTTGAACCGCTGGCGGGCCTTCATGCGGGCGTTCTCGATCATCGCCTGCGGGTCATCTGCGGCGGACTGATCGGTCGTAGGATTCGTTATAGGGTCGGCCATTGATTCACCATTGCCTGCATTGCGAGTCGCGGTCGGATGTTCCCGGTCAGATCCTGAATGCACTGCCGGGTCGCGGTCAATGCGCGGTACCAATCGCTCATCCCGGCCGATGATCGCGCCATCAGGCCACGCGCGCGCTCGGCATCGAATGCGAATTGGTCGAGATCCGCGCTGGTCAAAACGATATCGCGCCAGATCAACTGCACGCGATCGAGATCCTGGAACGCCTGCTTGCGCTCCTTCATGAAGCGGTCGCCACGTTGATATGCCTCGACGAGTCGCTCCGCCGTGGACATGCGTAGCCATGATTCAAGACGCTCGATCCCCTCGGATTGACTGGCGCGCCAATCCGGCTCGGCCAGCGCCTTGATTGCCCACCCGGGACGACCCGCGGCTCGGGCGGCAATCGCATGCGCGTCGGGCCCGTCAATCGCGGCGACGATCTCCACTGTCGGAACGAGCTGCAGCGCAATCTCGACGCAGCGAGAACGAACCGTGTCCAGCATCGCGCCGGCGCTGGTCGCTATCAGGATAATGGTCGCGTACCCGGGCAGATCCTCGAGCGTCTTCAGGAGCGCCTGCTGGGCCGGTTCGCCGAGCGTCTCCGCCTCGTCGACGATGATAAAACGATGCCTGCCCTCATACGGTCTGAGCGCGGTCGATGCGGCGATCTTGCGAACCGTCTCGATGGTCATCGATCCCGATCTGGATGCCGCGCCCGACTCATCTTCCTGGCGCTTGACCGACCAGATTTCCGCATCGGGATGTCGCTCGGTTGCGACCGATGCGCAGGTCCGGCACTGACCGCACGGAACTCCATCCGATGCACTCGGACAGAGGGAAGCGGCGGCGAACTGCAGCGAGAGCGCCTTTCGGCCGACGTCTGGTGCCCCAGTGATCAGAATCGCGAGCGGAAATTGATCCCCCGTCACCATGCGCCGGAGTCGATCGACCTGGGAGGCGTGACCGATGATCGGCCAGGTTTTGGTTGTCGTTCGGGAACCGACCATCAGGTCGCGCGGCGCTTGACGACGACCGGCCGCCGAGTGCGCACCGGCTCATTGCGCTCGAAGCCGTCGCCGGCGGTCAGAATGCCGGCAACCTGCTCCCGGTCCGTCTGCTTGAAGGACGGATCCGGCTCGAGCACGCGCACGTAATCGGCCAGATCGGCGATCCCGATTGCGTCCAGCTCGGGATCGATCTCGTCGAGCTCGTGGTCAATCGCGGTGAAGACGACAACGCCCGAGACATCGATCTCATGCTGCCGCTCTTTCAACAATGCTTGCAGGGCCGCCACGCCGCCCTCAACCTCGTGCTCAGGCTGACCGAGCGGCGGACCGCTGGCGCCGATGATGCGACCAATCGGATTGGACCGCCGGCGGAAGCGCTTCTTCTGCAACTCGACCCTACCTGCGACGTCCCGGATCACGATCGTAAGCGCGCCGCCGGGATGGAGCAAAACATGCTCAATGACCGTGTTTCCGACTTTGGCGAAGTGAATCAGGGTATAGCGATCGGGCAGGTGCTTGAGGGTCTCGTCAAGCAGGATGTCACCGCGTGGGCGGCGCGGCGTATTGGTCCATTTGCCGAGCTGCTGCATGCCGGCAATGAAGAGCACATACGCCGGAATCAACGTCATGTAGGAGTACATGACATTGTTGAGCACAGCCACGAGCGCAAAGCCGAGAGCGAAGAGCAGGAATCCGCTTATCGTGAGCCACTTGGCGCGACTTTTCTGCTTTCGCGCATAGGTCACATTACGAATGACGCGCATGAACACCGCCCCAGGGGCAACGAGAGGAATCTCAGACGGGTTCGCCTTGAACCACCGCTGAGTTTAGCACAAGGTTGACCTCAGATTATGTCAGCGGAGTTCCCCCAACGGACCGCTCCAGGAGTGTTCGTCCCACTGACAGCAGGCCCATCAGGAACACCGCGAGCGCGAGCGCGGCGAGACCATATCCACCCAGGTTCTGCACCCCGGCAAAGGTGAAATCTCGCTTCCTGAGAATCACCAGGATGACGAGCGAGAGCATGGTCAGGGCCAGCGCCGCCGCAAAGACGAACATCAACGTCAGCGGCACATAGAGCGGTCCCCATCCCGACATGATCGCCAGTCCAATCGGAGTCCAGAGCAGGATGATCACGGGAATCGACCGCAACTGATCCAGCGTCTGGCGCCGGGTGTCGACTGACTTCCATACGGAGGATGCGATCAGGAAGCAGAGCGCGAACCCAAGCACGATCCCTGAGCTCATCCCCGTGACCAGTCGCAACCAGTTCTTCGGTTCGTAGAGGTATGGGACCGCCAAGTCCTTCAGGAACGAGTTGAAGCCGTCAATCGCCATTACGCCGCCGAGCACACCCAGCAGCGCCAGTCGCGAGATCGAGGGTGGACGGCACCACCGGTGGGCGCCACTCAGGAACAACATGAGCGTCGTGACCAGGAATCCCGAATAGATCCCGGTCATGCGGGCATCGAACGGGAGCAATCGACCGTTGAAGGTGTACGTGTGCGATGGCCGCTGGGCGCAGAGGCCGTGCAACGCCATGTGGGCCTTGTGCTCGATGCTCCAGGGCAGCGCCAGGAAGACAAGCGTGGTCAGCAACGGGACCAAGATGAGCGGCTGTACCGCCCGATTCGATCGCAATGGAATACGATTGGAGAACGTGGTCGCCATGCGATTCATTCTCGCACGGCGTGCAATCGGATCCGGAATGGATTGCGCTCGAACGATGAAGCTCTGGAAAGTCGTCTACGTCGCGGGCGCAGTCACCGCTGCCGGTGTGATCGCCCGCTCTGTCCGCTATGGGCACTCCGCAGATTTTGATCGAACCGTTACGCTGGCGATCCAGCGGCGGAAGGGCAAACGGTTCGCGCGATTGATGTGGCTGGCGTCGTGGGCCGGGTTTCCACCGCAGAGCAGGACGCTTCCCTTCGTCTACCCGGCTCTTTTCGCGCTGGCAGGGCTACCGCGCGAGGCGATCTTCCAACTTGCCGGCTGGGGAACCAGCGGAATCTCCTTCGCTGTCAAGAGCGTGATGCGCCGTCCCCGCCCGTTTGGCGACGAATTCACTATCTACAAGGCCAATATTGGCGGCACGAGCTTTCCGAGCGGCCACGTCATCAACTACATCGGGGTCTACGGCACCCTCGCGGTGATCCTGTCGCACCGCCTGAAATCGACGGTCCTGCGCAGATTGGTCGTCGCAGTTGTGGGGCTCAAGATTGCGCTGGTTGGTCCGAGCCGAATCTACCTCGGGCACCATTGGTTCACCGATGTCCTGACCTCGTACCTCCTCGGATCGAGCTACATCGTCCTCCTCAACTCGGTCTACAAGCGCGTCGCGCGCAGGTCGACATGAGCGTCGAAGTAGTTGGACACGGCGGAGCCGGAGATTTCTTCCCGGGAAACAGCCGGCAGTCGATCGAGAAGGCACTCGACCTCGGTGTCGACCGCATCGAGTTCGATGTCCAACGCGCCGCCGGCGACCAGATCGTCCTGGTGCATAACGACGACGTCAAGATCGGAGCAAAGAGACGCCGCGTCCGCGACGTGTCAGTGAATGACCTTCGTGCAGCTCTGGACGGGTTGCTCACCCTGGACGAGGCAATCGAGATCACGCGCGGCAGGTGCCGGCTGCTGATCGACATCAAGTCCCCGGGCTACGAGGATCTGGTCGCCGCGGCCATCAAATCAGCCGGGATCGCGGACCAGACCATCGTCTCGACCACCCACGCGCAATCGCTCCGCCGCATCAGGGCCGGTGCACCCGGCATACAGCTTGGGCTCTCGACCGGGCACATCTCGACGGTCATGCGGAAGAACAAGCTGATCTCGATCACAAGCGGTGTCCTGGCGGCCATTACGCCCATCCCGTTGATCACGATGGCGCACCTGATCCAGGCAGAACACCTGATGCTCAATTACCGCATCTGCACGCCCCGCTTCATTCGGTCCGCGCATAGATCGGGACTCTCTGTCTATGCATGGACCGTCAACAATCCCAAGCCGATTCAACGGCTGATCGCACAGGACGTCGACGGCGTGATCTCGAATCGACCGGATTTGGTGCAGGAAGCACTTGGGCGGCGCTGATCCGGTACTGTTGGATTTCTTGCGGCAAGACCGGCCGGAGTGCTAGGCTCACCATGAATACGGCTGTGCGGAAGCCATGCCGGGTTCTTCAGTGTCTTAGCGAAACCGGGGTGGTGGAAGCCGGTCGACCTCCTGGGGAGCCGCGGTATCCCTTCCAAGCCCCGACCCGAACTCCAGATCGGATTGTAGGCTTCGGCGGGTGCGCCCGATATCGCGTTTCGAGTGGGTCATGTCCGGTGTGGGCAGGGCCAATCGAGGTGGTACCACGGATTCTCGCCGTCCTCATTTGAGGGCGGTTTTTTGTTGCCATAGACGACCGGCACAGCTCAGGAGTAACGCGTGGCAAATTTCAAGGAAGTCTCGAATTCGGTCGATTTTCCGGCAATGGAGCGGGAACTGCTCGATTGGTGGCTGCGTGATGGCATCATCGAGAAATACCTCCACCGCAACGACGATTCAGGTGAGCGCTACTCGTTCCTGGACGGTCCGATTACGGCCAACAATCCGATGGGTGTCCACCACGCCTGGGGCCGGACCTACAAGGACCTTTTCCAGCGCTACCAAAACATGCTCGGCAAGGAGCAGCGCTTCCAGAACGGTTTCGATTGCCAGGGCCTTTGGGTCGAGGTCGAAGTCGAGAAAGAACTCGGCCTCAAGAGTAAGCGCGATATCGAGACCTACGGCGTGGCCGACTTCGTCCAGAAGTGCAAGGACCGGGTCATCAAGTTCAGCGCCCGCCAGACCGAGCAATCGATCCGGCTCGGCTATTTCATGGACTGGGACAACAGCTATTACACGATGTCGGATGAGAACAATTACACCATCTGGCACTTCCTGAAGACCTGCCATGAGCGCGGCTGGATCTACAAGGGGCACGACGTCATGCCCTGGTGTCCGCGCTGCGGCACCGGCATCTCTGAGCATGAGATCGTGACGGAGGGCTACCAGGAGCGCTCGCACCTCTCTGTCTTCGTCAAGTTCCCGCTGCTCGATCAGGTCAACGCAGCGCTGCTGGTCTGGACGACGACCCCGTGGACCCTGGCGGCGAACGTCGCGGCCGCGGTTAACCCCGACCTGACCTACATCGAAGTCGCCCAACAAGGCTGGACCTACTACGTCGCCGAGGAAGCGGCCAAATCGGCCCTCCGCGGTGATTTCGAGATCGTGCGCAAGATCAAGGGCAGCGAACTGGTCGGCCGTCCATACGGCGGTCCATTCGACGATCTGCCGGTTGCCAGTGGAATCCGGCACCGGGTCATCCCGTGGGCGGACGTGACTGCGACCGAAGGCACAGGTATCGTCCACATCGCGCCGGGCGCAGGCAAAGAGGACTTCGCGCTCTCGAAAGAGAACGACCTGCCGGTGATTGCGCCGCTCAACGAGTTCGGCGTTTATGTCGACGGCTTTGCCTGGCTTTCGGGCCAGTATGTCCACGATGTCGCCGAGCCGATCATGCAGGACCTCAAGAAGCGGGGCGTCCTCTACCGGGGAGAGCACTACAGCCACCGCTATCCGGTCTGCTGGCGCTGCGGGACCGACCTCGTCTTCCGCCTCGTCGACGAGTGGTTCATCTCGATGGACGATCTGCGGCCGCAGATGATGGACATCACGCGTAAGGTCAACTGGGTGCCGAGCTTCGGGATGGACCGCGAGCTTGACTGGCTCGCCCACATGGACGACTGGATGATCTCCAAGAAGCGCTACTGGGGCCTCGCGCTGCCAATCTACGAGTGCGCATCGTGCGGCACGGTCGAGGTCATCGGCAGCGAGCACGAGCTAAAGGAGCGCGCGGTCGAGGGCTGGGCCGACTTCGAGGGCCATTCGCCGCATCGCCCGTACATCGACAAGGTCAAGATTGCCTGCAAGAGCTGCGGCGAGGTCGTCAGCCGGATCCCCGATGTCGGCAACCCGTGGCTCGATGCCGGTATCGTGGCCTTCTCCACATTGCACTACCGCTCGGACCGCGCCTACTGGGAGAAGTGGTACCCCGCGGACCTGATCAGCGAGAGCTTCCCGGGGCAGTTCAGGAACTGGTTCTACTCGGTGCTGGCCATGAGCACCGCCCTGACCGGCGAGATCTCGTTCCGGAACGTCTTCTCCTACGCCCTGATGCGCGACGAGCACGGCGAGGAGATGCACAAGAGCAAGGGCAATGCGATCTGGTTCGAAGACGCGGCCGAGCACATGGGCGTCGATACGATGCGCTGGCTGTTCTCGACGGTCAATCCGAGCCAGAACCTCAACTTCGGCTTCAATGTGGCTGATGAGGTACGTCGCCGGTTCATCCTCCCGCTCTGGAACTCGTACGCCTTCTTCGCAAACTACGCGCGACTCGACCAGTTTGACCCGACCGATGCGGCGACGCGGGTCCACCCGTCCGAGCGACCGCTGCTCGACCGCTGGATCATTTCGCGACTGAATCAGCTCGTCCAAACGGTTCGCATGGAGCTCGACCGGTATGAGCCCGATGCGGCCGCAACCGAGATCGAACAGTTCGTGGTCGAGGAGCTTTCGAACTGGTACATCCGCCGGAACCGGCGCCGATTCTGGAAGAGCGAGGCCGATGCCGACAAGGCCGCCGCGTATCACACGCTCTTTGGGTGCTTGACCACCGTCGTTGGCTTGCTTGCGCCGTTTATCCCGTTCGTGTCGGAGGGGATCTACCAGAACCTGGTTCGGAACGTCGACGCTGCCGCGCCTGAGTCAGTGCACTTGACCGACTTCCCGGCGGTCGACGAGTCGCTGATCGATGCGGCGCTCTCCGACCAGATGCGTGCCGTGATCGAGGCGGTCCGGTTGGGGCGAGCGGCGCGGAGCACGGCCAGCGTCAAGGTCCGGCAGCCGCTCCCGGCTGTGTTGATCTACACCCGAAATCGCGAGGACTTCGACGCGATCGAGCTTCTGCGCGATCAGGTGCTCGAGGAGCTCAACGTCAAGGAGATCCGCCCGCTTTCCGATGTCGGCGAGGTCGTTACCTACAGCATCCGCCCGAACCTGCCGGTGCTTGGTCCGAAGTACGGCAAGCAGCTCGGCGCGATTCGGCAAGCCCTGGCCGCAGCCGACTCCGGCATGGTCGCAGGGCTGGTCGGCGCCGAACGGAGCGTTGAGCTGACGCTTCCGAACGGCGAAGCCTTTTGGCTCGAACCATCCGAGGTCCTCGTCGATCTCAACAAGCGGGATGGATACGCCGCCGCACAGGGCCCGAACATGACCGTCGCGCTCGACACCGAGTTGACGCCGGAGCTGATTCGCGAAGGGTGGATCCGCGACTTCATTCGCGGCGTGCAGGATGCCCGCAAGACGGCGGGGCTGCAAATCGAAGACCGCATTGACCTGCGCTATTCCGCCCCGACTGAAATTGCCGAGGCGATCGAAGCCAACTGCGATTACGTCCGATCAGAGACGCTGGCGCTTTCAGTCGAACACGTTGCCGACGGATCGGGCAATCCAATCGAAGTCGGCGACGAGATGGTCAACGTTCAGGTCCAGCGCGCGACTCGATAAGTCGTCGCGTCAAAGGGACAGCCGAAATCGGAACGCCGGGGACGTGAGTCCCCGGCGCCGCCGCATTCTCTGATACTGCTCCACCCGAGGAGACACCATTCGCATCATGGCAAGAGTGATGTTCGTGGCCGACGATCGAATGAGGCCGGCTGTGCTCGAATTTGTCGAGCGAGATGGCGATCTTCTGCTGTACCCGGACGGCAAGATTTCGGCATTGATCAAGGCGCTGCCGTATCCCGATCGCTTCGTCGACGATGTCGACGGGCGGCGCCAGTTCCCGTACCGATTTGAGCGGGATGCCGAACGTACCGTGACGGCGGTCTTGAATTGGCCGGCTCGATGGTCGAGGCACTCAGAACCCCGAGAGACTGCGGTAGTCCCCGAAATGTGGGGCGCATATGTCGGGCACTATCGATCGAACAACCCGTGGGAAAGCAATTTTCGGGTCGTCATCCGCGACGGCTCAATGATTCAGATCTGGCCACAGGAAACCGAAGATGAACTCCTT
>DASQCG010000134.1:0-3331 GCA_035634825.1 Thermomicrobiales bacterium
CGCCGCAGCACCTCATGCGTCACCGGCGCGATGTCCCCTTCGCCGAACAGGATGAACCGCGCCAGGTACTTGAGCGGGTTCCCCTCCGTCCAGCCGAAATAGACGTGCGGTCGGCAGCCGGTCCGGTCCCGGATCCCGAGCAGCACCGCCGCGATCGTGTTCGGGACCGATGAGCCCACTGCCCGCAGGATCCGATACCCCTCGATTGACTGTCCCAGCACCCGGATCACCGGCGCGAACTCCGAAGCGTCGGCCACGGTCACTTCGAGGAACAGCACCGGATCGCCGACCGGGATATTGCTCGCCTCGCGCTCCTCCCGCTCCTTCAGCAGGTACTCGCGCGGCGTGCGGTCGTCCGGGTGGTTGGCGATGATTCGCAGCTCACCAGTCGCAGCCGCCTCGGTCAGGAAGCGCAGCGCGAGGTCGTCGAACTCGACCGTCGCAGCCCGCAGCTCGGTCGATCGCAGCGTGCGCGAAATCAATGACACGACCACGATCGCCCCGATGAAGATCAAGGCGATCTGCAAGCCCTCCGGGTCCGCGATGATCGTCACGGCCAGCGTGTAGATGAAGAGCAGGGCCACCAAGCCGAAGGCGATCGCCGACCGCTTCTTGCCCAGCCGCCGCGAGGCGAGGGTGACCGCCACCGCGGCAGAGGTGATCACGGCCAGCACGCCGGTGGCATAGGCGCCGGCCTGGGCGTCGACATCTGCTTTGAAGGCGATCGTAACGATGGCGCAGACTGAGGTAAAGACGAGGACCAGCGGCCGGCTGGCCCGCGCCCAGCTCGGTGCCATGCCGTAGCGGGGCAGGAAGCGCGGCACGATGTTGAGCAGACCGGCCAGGGCCGACGCGCCGGCAAACCAGAGGATCGTGATCGTGCTGATGTCGTAGATCGTGCCGAAGCCGTTACCGAGGAGATCATGCGCGAGGAAGGCCAGCGCCCGGCCGTTCGCCTCGCCGCCCTCTTCGAACTGCGCGTGGGGGATCAGCATTGTCGTCATCAGGCTGCTCAGGATCAGCAGCACGCTCATGATCAGCGCGGCGGTCGTCAGGAGCTTGTGCGTGTTGCGGATCCGGCCGGCCGGGTTCGCATGCGTATCACCAGGGTCGCCCTTGACCAGTGGCATCACGACCACGCCCGTCTCGAAACCGGACAGGCCAAGGGCGAGCTTCGGAAAGAGCAGCAGCGCCGCCCCGAACATCAGGACCACGTTGCCATGCTCCGCCTTCAGGGCAGAGCGCCAGTTGTCGATCACATGCGGATGCCGGGCGACCTCCGCCAATGCCGCGCCGATCACGATCACATTCAGTGCCAGGTAGACCGAGACCAGTCCGACCGCGATGCTGATCGCCTCCCCGAATCCCTTCAGGAAGACCGCGCCGAGCAGCGTGATCAGACCTAGCGTGACCGGAACCTCATACCCGTGCAGGAACGAGGTGTACGGATTTTCGGCAATGTGGGCTGTGGCGTCCGCGGCCGAGAGGGTGATCGTGATCACGAAGCCGGTTGCCACGAACCCGATCAGGCACAGCACCAGCAGCTTGCCCTGCCACCAGCCCAGCAACCGCTCGAGCATCGAGATCGAGCCGTCCCCGTGCGGGCTGGCCACCGCGACCCGCTTGTATATCGGCAGCGCCCCGAACAGCGTGACCAGGACGAGGATCAGCGTCGCGATCGGCGAGAGCGCGCCCGCCGCCAGCGCCGCGATTCCCGGCTGATACCCGAGTGTCGAGAAGTAGTCGACGCCCGTCAGGCACATGACCTGCCACCACGGATGCTGGTGATGTTCGGCCTCGCGCTCAGACTCGAACGGGCCGTCCGCCTCCCGCGGCGCGGCGCCATCGAGCAGCCAGGCCCGGAACCGGGAAGGCTGCTCGGTCGATTGTCGCTTTGCCGTCGCTGCTGGTGCTGCCATAGACCCCGAGTATCGCGTAACGAGCCGGAGGGAGGGTAGGGCCCATGCCATTGAGCAAGGCGCATCGACGCTACGCGGCATCGACCTTGGCTTCGGGGCTTGACATCGCTGGATCAGACGCTATATTAAACCAATCGGTTACGTAACCGAGAGGTTAAATGAGAAGTGACGACGGACCATCTCAGCACAATCTTCGCCGCCCTCGCCGATCCCACCCGCCGGGCCATCCTCGCCCGGCTGCGGTCCGGCGAGGCATCGGTCAAGGAGTTAGCCGAGCCGTTCGCCATGTCGCTGCCCGCCATCTCGAAACACCTCAAGGTCCTCGAGCAGGCTGGTCTGATCACGCGCGGTCGCGAGGCGCAGTGGCGACCAGCCCGGCTGGAGACGGATTCACTCAAGGAGGCTGCTGACTGGATATCGCAATACCTCGTGTTCCGCGAGGAGAGCTTCGACCGTCTGGAGGATTTCCTCCGCGACTTGCAATCAGAGGAGACGAACGATGACCACAGCCAATCCTGAAACCCGAATCGTGACCACCCTGCCATCCGACCGCGAGATCATGATGACGCGCACCTTTACCGCGCCGCGCGAACTCGTGTTCAGGGCGTTGATCGATCCCGAGCTCGTGCCTCAGTGGTGGGGTCAGCGCAACAGCACGACGATCGTCGACGCTCTCGACGCCCGGCCCGGCGGCAAGTGGCGCTTCGTCCAGCAGGCGCCCGATGGCAACGAGTACGGCTTCCGAGGCGAGTTCCGCGAGGTCACGCCGCCGGAGCGGATCGTCTGGACCTTCGAGTTCGAGGGGATGCCCGGCCACGTCGTTGTCGAGACTATGACCTTGACCGAGTCGGAGGGCAAGACCACGATCACCACGCACTCCGTCTTCGACACGACCGAGGAGCGCGACGGCATGATCCAGTCCGGCATGGAGGGAGGCGCCAACGAGTCCTACGACCGCCTCGCCGAGCTCCTGGCCACCCTCACCGCGAAGTAACGCACCCCAAACCCTCCGTATCCTCACCGCGCCCGCTCTGTCTGAGCGGGCGCGGCTGCTAATCGGAACGTGGAAACGATGCCAGCCTGCTTATGGCGAATGCCGGCCAAAATCGGTCATTGGTGCAGAACCAGCACCGGTCGGCTTCAGCCGACATGCGGACGTGAGACCCGGATTTCAATCCGGGGCGGCACTTACTTGGATGTAGCCCCGAGATGTATCCCCGGGCGGTTTCGGTGACCCGGTTGCTGTCATCATTGCCTTCCCAACAATTTCGCAATCTGGGATAAGCCGAACACCTGTTCGTGTCCGATACTGACCGAGGAGATCACAAGCCATGTGCCGAAACATCCGCACTCTCTTCAATTTCGATCCGCCCGCCACCGACGCCGAGATCCACGCGGCCGCGCTTCAGTTC
>DASQCG010000135.1:0-3061 GCA_035634825.1 Thermomicrobiales bacterium
GGTTCCGGCAATCGCGTCCAAGAACTAAAACCCAAAACCTAAGACCCAAAACCTGTGAGGATGAGATGACAGTAGCAACAGAGACACTTACGGGGTTCTCCCGGGAGGCGGTTGTCGAGCTGAGCCGCCTCCGCAATGAGCCGCAGTGGATGGCGGATTGGCGGCTGGCGGCGTGGGATGTCTATGAGTCCCTGCCGATGCCGCAGCGGACCGATGAGGAGTGGCGGCGGACCGACCTCCGCTCGCTCAAGCTGGATCGCTACGCACCCTTTGCGGGCGTGGGCGAGACGGTTTCGTCGCTCGACGGCGTCCTGGCCGACGGCTCGATCGCCGATGCCGGGCGGGCTGGTGTGGTCGTCCAGCGCGATGCCTCCACGATCTTCGCGGAGACCAACCCGGCGGCGGTTGCCGACGGTGTGATCTTCGCTGACCTGACCACGGCGGTCGATCAGCACGCGGGCCTGGTTCGCGAATACCTGATGACCAAGGCTGTCCCGGTCAGCTTCGGCAAGTTCGAGGCGCTGCACGCGGCGTTTTGGCAGGGCGGCTCGTTCCTCTACGTGCCGAAGGGCGTCAGCGTCGAGCTGCCGTTCCGCTCGTTTGCGGTCGCGCAGACGGCCGGCTCTTCGATCTTCAACCACACGCTGATCGTGCTCGAGGAGCATGCCGAGGCGTTCCTGGTCGATGCCTACCAGTCGGAGACGCAGGAGCAGCCGACATTCGCTTCGGGCGTGGTCGAGCTGATCGTGGGCAAGGGCGCGACCCTGCGATACGTCCAGCTCCAGGACTACGGCCGCAACGTCTGGAACATCATGACGGAGCGGGCGGTCCTCGATCGCGACGCGACGCTGAATTCGCTGCACGTCACACTCGGCTCGAAGTGGACCAAGAACTCGATCGGCTCGCACCTGCGGGGCGAGAACGCACTGGCCGAGATGCTGGGCATTTACTTTGGCGACAGCGACCAGTTCTTCGATCATCACACCTGGCAGCTGCATGAGTCGCCGTACGCGACCAGCGACCTCGAGTTCAAGGGCGCGTTGCGGGATAGCGCGCGCTCGGTCTACTCCGGCCTGATCAAGGTCTACGAGGGCGCGCAGAAGACCGACGCGTACCAGCAGAACCGCAACCTGGTTCTGAGCCGGGAGGCGCGGGCCGATTCGATCCCGAACCTCGAGATCGGCGCGAACGACGTCCGCTGCACGCACGGCGCGACCATCTCGCAGGTCGTTCCGGAGCACGTCTTCTACCTGCAGGCCCGCGGTATTCCACGGACCGAGGCCCAGAAGCTGATCGTCGAGGGCTTCTTCCGCCCGGTCATCGACCGGATCCCGGTCGAGGAGATCCAGGGTTTCCTGGAGAACGCGATTGCCCGGAAGGTCGGTCTGTGACAGGTTTTGGGTCTTAGGTTTTAGGTTTTGGGTGGCACTCAGCTGATGGATCTGCTTGATCGGCTGCTTGGACACGACGAATGGACGACCGGTGAGCTCCTGCGCAGGTGCGGGGAGCTCACCGACTTCCAGATGCGCGAGCGGTTCGATATCGGTCACGAGACCGTCCAGGCCACCCTCGTCCACATGATCGACAACGTCGGCAACTGGACCGAGCTGATGCGAACCAGTCAGGCCGAGGACCGTATCGACGGATGGGCCGAGATGGGCGCGCCGTCGCTGATCGCCGAGCATGAGCGGTCGTATGCCGAATTCGCCCAGCTCGCCCGCGAGATTCGCGATGCCGACCGCTGGGACGATACCTGGGTCGACACGCTCGATGATCCGCCGCAGTCCAAGTCGTACGGCGGCACGATCCTGCACGTCATCACGCACAACATGCATCACCGCGGCGAGGTGCTGCACATGCTCAGCCGTCTCGGCCTGACCGACCTCCCCGAGGGCGATCTCCTGAGCTGGGAGGCCGGCTACATCGCCGAGAAAGGGGTCATGACGCAATGACCACACGCACATCAAACGTACCGGCGCTCGATGTCGCCGCGATCAAGGCTGACTTCCCGATCCTGAACCAGCTGCCGAGCAACGGGCGCAAGCCGCTCGTCTACCTCGACAGCGCGGCCAGCTCGCAGAAGCCGCAGGCGGTGATTGACGCGGTCGACCGGTTCTATTCCGAGTCGAACGCGAACATCCATCGCGGCGTCTACCAGCTCTCGGAGCGGGCGACCGGGCTGTATGAGCAGGCGCGGCACATCGTGGCCGACTTCATCAGCGCGGCCGATGCGCGCGAAGTGATCTTCACCCGCAACACGACCGAGGCGATCAACCTGGTCGCGCAGGCGTGGGGCCGGGCGAACCTGAAGCCAGGCGACATCATCCTGGTCACCGAGATGGAGCACCACTCCAACCTCGTGCCGTGGCAGCTGATCGCCGGGCAGACCGGCGCGCGGATCAAGGCGATCCCGCTGACCGATGACCACACCCTCGACATCGACGCCTATCACACTTTGCTGGCAGGCCAGCCGAAGGTAGTGGCCGTGACGCACGTCTCGAACAGCCTCGGCACGATCAACGACGTGGCCACGATCGCTCGGGATGCGCACACGGTCGGCGCGACGGTCGTGATCGACGCGGCCCAATCGGCGCCGCACCTGCCGATCGACGTGCAGGCGATCGATGCCGACTTCCTGGCCTTCAGCGGGCACAAGATGCTCGGCCCGCTCGGCTCCGGCGCGCTTTACGGCAAGCTGGCGCTGCTCGAGGCGATGCCGCCGTACATGGGCGGTGGCGGGATGATCCGCAAGGTCACGATCGAGTGCTCGACCTATGCCGATGTCCCAGCGAGGTTCGAGGCTGGCACCCCGGCAGTGGCTGACGCGGTCGGTCTCGGCGCGGCGGTCGAGTACCTGCAGAAGATCGGCCCGGATGCGATCCAGGCGCATGAAAAGGAGCTGGTCGCGTACGCGCTTGAGCGGCTGCGGGAGATTACCGGCCTGACGACCTACGGCCCGTCCGATCTGCGGCAGCACTCCGGCGTGATCTCGTTCAGCATGGAGGGGATCCACCCGCACGACGTGGCGGCGCTGCTGGACGAGGAGAATGTGGCAGTCCGG
>DASQCG010000136.1:0-3275 GCA_035634825.1 Thermomicrobiales bacterium
CGATGGCAATGTCGGAATCATCCATTTCGACCGGCACACCGACATGTCCGAGTACAACATGGACGAGCGGATGCACGGCACGCCGTTCTTCCATGCCACGAATATCGAAAACGCGCCACCCTCGAACCTGGTCCAGATCGGCATCGGCGGCTGGATCAACTCGCGGCCAAGCGTCCGCAACGCCAGAGACAAGGGCGCGACCTCGATCACCTTGACCGACATCGACCGCTGGGGCCTGGAGCGGATTGCCGAGATGGCGCTCGAGATCGCCTGGAAGAATGCGAAGGCCGTCTTCCTCTCGTTCGATATCGACTCGATGGATCCCGCCTTTGCGCCGGGCACGGGCACGCCGGAAGCGGGCGGACTGCTGCCACGCGAGGCGTTCCGGCTCTTGCACCACGTCGCGCGCGAGGGATTGGCCGGGATGGAGGTCGTCGAGGTTTCGCCTCCGTACGACGTGGCGGACGTCACCTCACTGCTTGGGGTACGCGTTATCCTCGAAACGCTCGGCACGCTCGTGCTGAATGGAAAACTCGGCAAGCGGCTGGACCCCGCGCCAACGACAGCGGCAGGTGAACCCGTTTCGTGATCGATCCGTCATATCCGCACGTTCAGGAACATGTCGAGACCCTGCCGATCAAGCGCTCCCGCGGTACCGGGAGCGAGATTCGGCGCTGGTTCCTGACAATCTTCATCACCGCGATCCTCGCCATCTGTCTGCTCGGCGGATCACTGGTCGTCGCCATCTACATGGCCGCCCGGTCTGATCAGGAGCGTCATGCCGACGCCATCGTCGTGATGGGCGCGGCGCAGTTCGACGGGCGGCCAAGCGCGGTCCTCAAGGCTCGCCTCGATACGACATACCAGGTTTGGAAAGACGGCGTCGCCCCGGTGATCATCGTGACCGGCGGCAAGATGCCCGGCGATCGCTTCACCGAGTCCGAGGCGAGCCGGGACTACCTTGTCGACCGCGGGGTTCCGGAGGAGGCGATCCTGCTCGAGAACGAGGGGCGGACATCACAGTCGAGCCTCCAGCGGGTCGGAACGATCGCCCGGGACCATCACATCCATTCCGTTGTGATCGTCTCCGACGGCTTTCACTTGTTTCGCAGCAAGCTGATTGCCGACCGTAACGGGCTCGATGCCTTCGGGGTTCCGGCGGAAGACAGCCCAATCCGCCCCTGGACGACGACCGAGTTCGGGTACGTCGTCCGGGAGGCGGGCGGTGTATTGGCTTACCTGATGCTCTGAGCGGCGACTTGTTCGAACTGCGCGACGTCGCCGCGAATCACAGCCACGCTGCCATCCCAGAAGGCGCGATCACGAA
This sequence comes from Thermomicrobiales bacterium, assembly GCA_035634825.1. Classification (GTDB taxonomy): domain Bacteria; phylum Chloroflexota; class Chloroflexia; order Thermomicrobiales; family UBA6265; genus DASQCG01. Next base: position 1,328 of record DASQCG010000136.1, read on the forward strand.
CGTCGATCCCGAACTCCCTGGCGAGGTCGTACGCGGTTGCCATGGCGGTGCGCGAGAGGAGCGTCTCGTAGCGCTCGGCGAAGCCCTCCGGCTGATCCCGGTAGACCTTGAGCAGGCCGAGGGCGAACAGCAGGCCGAACTGGTAGGGATAGTTGTAGTAGTGGAAATCGGTGTCGTAGTAGTGGGGTTTCTGCACCCATTGCCACTTGTGGACGGCGTCGGCGGCAAGGCCCGGTCCGTACGCGATCTGCTGATTCTCCTTCATGATCTCCGTCAGCTCGTCCACCGAGAGGGTACGGTTCAAGCGCCGGGCGAAGACCTCCTGCTCGAAGTGGAAGCGGGCGTGGAGATCGAGCAGCGTGCCGACGTTGTTCGACAAGATCTGGTCGAGTGCGATCAACTTCTCCTCTGGCGATGCTTCTGCCAGGACCTGATCTTCGACCATGCGCTGGCAGAACATGCTTGCCGTCTCGGCCAGTGTCATGGGCGTCTCCTTCTGCAAGGCGGAGCGCTCTCCGAGGCAGGCATTGTGATGCGCGTGACCGAGCTCATGGGCGAGAGTCTGGGTGGTGTCGAATGACGGCACGAAGTTCATCATGATCCGCGAGCCGTACGGCTGCAGTCCGGCGCAGTAACCGCCCCCGACCTTGCCCTCACGGGGCTCGGCATCGACCCAGCGCTGCGTGAGCGCGGCATCTACCACCGCCGCCAGCCGCTCCGAGAAGGGACTCAGGACCGTTCGAACCGTATTCTCGGCTTCACCCCAGGTCACTTCCTTCTGATCGGTGCTGATCGGCGCGGACAAGTCAAAATGCGCCATTTGCTCGATCCCGAGTAGGCGCGCCTTGGTCAGCAGGTAGCGATGAAGATCGCCGTGGACCGATTCGGCGGCGGCGAACATCGCGTCGAGGATCTCGCGGTCGATCGCGCTGATGAAGAGCGACCAATCGAGCGGCGAGTCCCATTTGCGACGCTTGGATAGTGTCAGCGCCTCACCCTTGATCGCATTCAGCGATGCGGCGAACTGGGGAGCGGCTTTCTCCCGCGCGACATCCATCGCTTCCGCCGCCGTACGGCGCTTCTCACGGTCCGGGGATGAAAGCAGCGAGTCCAGTTCGGTCAGGGACGTCGTCCGTGTTTCGCCGTCGATCGTGATGGTTGTGGTCAGTCCCGCATCCGACTCATCTCGCGATCGCACCCAGGCCTGCCCGCCGGTTGCCTGGAGTGCCCCGGCCAACTCCTCCAGCTCAGGGGCCATGACATGCCGCGCGCCGATAGCCGCCTGCTTCACCTGGTAGCGGTGATCGGACAGGAGCGGGTCATTCGAGGCATCCGGATCTATCGTGCCGAGCCAGGTTGTCAGCCGCGAGCGCAGGGCCCGCAACGGCGAGGTGATCATGTCAAGCTCGCCGTAGGCGGATGCGGCCGCGTCGTCGTTGGAGTCGGTCGATGTCCAGCAGTAGAGGTAGTTGTCGAGCAGGTCGGCCAGATCGCTGGTGTCGTTCCAGGTCGAAATGATCCGGCCCGGTTCGGTTTGTGGGTGCGCTCCGGAGTCGAGTCCGATGCCGAACTCGTCGAAGAGCTGGCTCATCTGCTCGATTCCGGTACGCACCGTTGCGACCGCGGCGAGGTATTCCCCGCTGGTCGGACTCGGGAAGATGCCCGTCAGGTCCCAGCGGGGCAGCGCGGATTCGGTCATGTTCGATACATCCTTGTGTCAGCGCGCGACACGTCGCCGTGTCAGGCTCGAATCAACAGGGAGCCATTATCCACTGACGGGCGTGCCAGGTTCGGGTGCGACCGGCACATCGGGCGCTGTTTCTGGCGTGGTGGTCGTGGTCGGAGCCGGCCCCTCCGGACAACCGGAGACGCAGCTTCGATCGATCGCGATGTCGTCGATCAGCAGATCGTAGGAACGGTCGGTCCCCCATCCGCCGATCAGAACCGA
>DASQCG010000137.1:0-3059 GCA_035634825.1 Thermomicrobiales bacterium
TCCCACGACGTGCGCGATTTCCTCGCCCGCAACCAGATCCCGTTCCAGTGGCTCGATATCACGACCGACCCCGCCGCCCAGGAGCTGCTCGACCTGACCGGCCCCGGCGCGCGCCAGCTTCCGGTCCTGCTCTTCAGCGACGGCACGATCCTCGAAAACCCGACGCTTCAGGCCATCGCCGAGAAGACCGGCCTGCGCCGCACGCTCGATGTCCCGGTCTACGACCTGATCATCGTCGGCGGTGGACCAGCCGGTCTGGCCGCGGCCGTCTACGGCGCATCGGAGGGGCTGCGCACGGCTGTCGTCGAGCGCCATGCCGCCGGCGGTCAGGCCGGCATGAGCTCCCGCATCGAGAACTACCTCGGCTTCCCGTCCGGCCTCTCCGGCGAGGATCTGGCCCGCCGCGCGACCACCCAGGCCCAGCGCTTCGGCGCCGATTTCCTGCTCACTCACGAGGTCTGCCAGTTGGCCACCGGCGAAGGATCCGTCGGCGTGCGCATGGCCGATGGCTCGGAGGTCCGCGCCCACTCGCTGATCGTCGCGACCGGCGTCACCTACCGTCGCCTGACCGACCCCGGCATCTCCGAGTTGACCGGGCGCGGCATCTACTACGGCGCGGCAATGACCGAGGTCGCCTCGGTCCGGGGCGAGGAGATCTACATCGTCGGCGGGGCGAACTCGGCCGGGCAGGCCGCCGTCTTCTTCGCCAACCACGCCAGCAAGGTGACCATGCTCGTCCGCGGCGAATCGCTCTCCGCGACCATGTCCCATTACCTGGTCGAGCGGATCGAGCACACCCCCAACATCGAGGTCCGCTACCAGACCGCCGTGGCCAGGGCGGATGGCGACGGCCACCTCGAGTCGCTGGTCCTGCGCGATTCGGTCACCGGCGAGTGCCAGACCGTGCCGGCCCGGGCCATGTTCGTCTTCATCGGCGCGGTCCCGCCCACCGAATGGCTGAAAGACACGGTGGCGCTCGATGAGCGCGGCTTCATCCTGACCGGCCCGGATGTCCTCGCGGCAGGGAAAGGCGCCTGGAAACTGGACCGCGATCCTTTCCTGCTCGAGACCAGCATCCCGGGCGTCTTCGCGGCCGGCGATGTCCGCCACGGCTCCGGCAAGCGCGTCGCCACCGCCGTCGGCGAAGGCGCCATGGCCGTCATGTCCGTCTGGCAATACCGCGCCCACGCCGGCCTGTAGGCGAGGTTGAGGGTGGAGGGTTGAGGGTTGAGGGAACGGAAAAGGGATGTAGGGGGTTACCGTGGTAAACCCGCCGCCCGCAACCTGTAGAGTCGCATAGCAATGCGACCCAAATTCCCAACAACCGCGTCGCCGTGTGGTCAGATTTGCATCGGAAAGCCCCGTAGTCCCGGAGGGACATCCGCGCCTCAGCGCGGGAATTCATTCCCGGGTGGCCCGATCGACGCCGGCTGCACCGTTTTTGGTCCATTCCGGCGGTTGAGGCAAGGCTCCGATCGCCGCATCATGTACGAACCTGGCCCCGCCGCGTTGGGGCGCCGCGGCATGCCCATGCCATGACCTGAATCAGGAGGCTCCGAATGGCAAACCTCTTTGCGATCACCTACCCCGATCCGGATCGCGCCAGGAAGGCGATCGAGTCGATCGAATGGTCCAACCTCGATCACCTGGTCGACGTCAAGGCGGCATGCTGGATCAGCAAGGAGAACGGCGAGTACAAAGTGCATCCGAGTGGCCACCCGGGCGCCGGGAGAGCCGCTGCCGGAGGCGCGCTCGGACTGCTGGTCGGCTCACTGTTCGCGATCCCGGTCGTCGGCCTCGCGGCCGGCGCGGCGATCGGCCTGCACAAGGGCAGGGAGAAGGCGGAGAAGCTCGACGACGCATTCGTGAAGGCGATCGGCGACCAACTCGAATCGGGCGGATCCGCCATCGTCGTCCTCTTCGAGGACGGCGCGGACACCGCCAGGGCAGCAGTTGATCTCGCCCAATTCGGCGGCACGGTCCAGAGCACCGACCTCGAACCGGACCGGATCGCCCACTTCCAGTCCGTCCTCGATCAGGCCAACCAGGGTATGCAGCAACCATCCGGCGACGCCGCCAACGCGTAGCCCGGCCGATTGCCCCTGACCCGGACTATCGCGTGGGCGGGTTGAAATCTCCGCCATGCGGCGTTCGGTTGGTCCGAGCGTCGCGTCGGGTTATGGCGCCCCGAACCAGGTCGTCAGCGCATCGCGCAATCCGGTACCGGTGCCATCGCCCACCCAGGCTACGTAGCCATCGGGTCGGATCAGCACGGCCGCGGGGGCGGCGACCTGGCCCAGGACCGGCAGCTCCCACGTCCCGGCGAAAGTGGCGTCGATCACCTGAACCCGATCGGCCCACGGCGTGATGTCGAGGCCGCCCGGCTCGCCGAGGTTGAGCAGCACCGGCCCGGCCTCGTGCAGTAGGGCGAAGACCCGGAGGGGACCGTTCGCGGTGACCAGGTCGAGGTCGGGCATGCGGCGTCCGAGCAGCGGATGCCCCGCGCCGAGGTCGTACCGAATGTCCAGCCCGGACATCATCCCACCGAAGCGCTTGCGCGGCTCTTCCATGCTCAGTAGCTCGGACATGAACTCACGCAAGGCCTCGGTGCGGTCGTCCGTGCGCATCAGCGCGACTTGCGCCATCGTGATGCGCAGCACGCGAGCCGCAACCGGATGCCGCTCCGCGTGGTAGGTATCCAGCAGGCCGTCCGGCGACACGCGCTTGACCACCTGGGCCAGCTTCCACCCCAGATTCACCGCATCCTGCACGCCGATGTTGAGGCCCTGACCGCCCGCCGGGTAATGCACGTGCGCGGCGTCGCCCGCCAGCAGGACCCGTCCCTTGCGATAAGACGCCGCCTGCCGGGCCATATCGGTGAATCTCGAAATCAAGGTGGGACTGTGGATACCGAAATCGGTCCCGTAGACGGCGATGAGTGCCTCGCTGAGGTCGCGCAGGGTGGGTTCGTCCGTCCGTCCGACCTGCGACTCCGTCACGGTGATCCCGACCGGCCCCCGGTCCGCAAAGACCACCTCGCCGTCGCGGATCTCGTACTC
>DASQCG010000138.1:0-2881 GCA_035634825.1 Thermomicrobiales bacterium
CCTTCGCAGCATCGACGTGCGCGGAGGCATCATCGGCCGACGACTTCGCCGCATCTGCCGCAGCCTTGGCCTGGTCGGCCGCGGCCGTGGCCTCGCTCTTCATGGAATCGGCCGATGCCTTGGCGTCCTTCGATGCGCTCGAAGCATCGCTCCGCATATCGTCGACCTTGGACTTGGTCTGATCCGTGGCCGACTTGGCCTTCTCGGTCAGGTCTTTACTGACATCCTTGGCCTGATCTGCCGCCTTGCTCGCCGTATCGGACGCTTTGCTCGCCGCATCCGACGTCTTGCTCTGAGCCTGACCCAACATCTGCTTGAGCTTGTCGCCGAGTTCACTGAGTCGCATCGTACTTCCCCCTGGTAGAACCGGATTCCGTACACCACGCTGACCCAAAAATCGAGTTGGCGCGGGCATCCATGCCAAGAATACCGCGAAATGCACAAGAATGATTCTAATCGGCCAAACATTTGCTGGAGTTCAACGACATGGGGTCGATCGTAGTACCCATTCCCGACCGGACAACACATCTGTTTCGGTTACTCATCCTGCGCGGCTATACTTGCGAATGCGCTGGCGACATTCGTCGCTTTGCGGGTATGCCATTTTGGCTTCCCCGGGAGAGCATGGAAATACGATGTTTCGATGCAAGGTTTGCGGCTGGATCCATGACGGCATCGCGCCGCCGAACGAGTGTCCGTCCTGCGGCGCTCCGGCGGATCGCTTCCGGCCGATGGATGCCGCTGAGATCAATCTGACCACCAATGAACTGGCCAGCTACGGAATCGTGGGCCAGGGTCTCGATGTCGACGTCGACGATACCCGGCGAATGCGGTTGCTCGCCTTCGTCGACGCCTCATTTTTCTCGCCGTACACGGAGCGGTCCGGCAGACGCTATCCGCTGTACACCGGCGATGCGCAATGGTTCTCGGACAATATCCCGTGCATGTCGGCCTGCCCATCACATACGGATATCTCCCGGTATATCGCGCTGATTGCCGACGGCAGGTATGCCGATAGCTATGAGCTGAATCGGGAGCACAATGTCTTCCCGGGCTGCCTGGGTCGAATGTGCGCCCGCCCCTGCGAGCAAGCCTGCCGCCGTAAGGAAGTCGATGCGCCGATCGGCATCTGCTACCTGAAGCGGGTCGCGTCCGATTACCGTGGCGAGACCCGGCGCGAGATTCCGCCGCCGTGGAACGGTTTGACCGCCGGCATCGTCGGCGCCGGGGTCAACGGCCTCAGCGCGGCCCGGCAACTCGCTCGCAAGGGCTACAAGGTCACCATCTTCGAGATGCAGCCGGTGCCGGGTGGCGTGATGTGGACAGGAGTGCCGGAGTGGCGCCTGCCCCGCGACGTCGTCATGGAAGAAGTCGAGCAAATCCTCGATCTCGGCATCGAGATCCGCTACAACGTCAAGATCGGCCGTGACTTCACCTTCAAGGATCTGGTCGACAACTTTGACGCCGTCCTGATCTCGGCCGGCTGCCAAACCGCGCAGGGCCTCGGCATCCCGGGCGAGGAGCTTGACGGTGTCGTATCAGGCCTCCAGTTCCTCGAGGACGTTAACCTCGGCACAAAGGATGTCTGGGTCGGCAAGCACTGCGTCACCGTCGGTGGTGGCTTCACCTCGATGGACTGTGTCCGCAGCGTGATGCGAATGGGCTCCGAAACCTCGATCATGACCTATCGGCGCACGATCCAGGAGATCCCGGTCGAAGAGCTCGAGCTCGAAGAGGCGGAGATCGAGGGCGTCGAGATCATGTACCTGATCACCCCGATCGAGGTGATCGGCGAGAACGGCAAGGTTGTCGGCCTCAAGTGCCAGAAGAATCAACTCGGCGAGCCGGACAAGCAGGGTCGCCGCCGACCGGAACCGATTCCGGGCTCCGAGTTCGTCATTCCCTGCGACATGATCCTGGTCGCGATCGGCCAGAAGCAGGACAGCAGCTTCCTTGGCGACCTGCTTCCAAACCGCGATCGCCGCGGCGTGCCGTTCCTCGACCAGAACCTGCGCACCGAGCTCCCGAACGTCTGGGCCTCGGGCGACTACGTGGTCAACCCGACCAACTTCATCTCTTCGATCGGCGAGGGCAAGCGCGTCGCCGACCTGATCGACCAGCAACTGCGCGGCACCAAGCCGCGGGTCCGCGAGATGGAGCTGACACGCGTCCCGACCGAGTTCATCTCGACGCCGAATCCGCTGATGGCGGAGGGCATTGCCGAGTGGAGCCTGACCGCAATGAGCCGCCGCCTCGTCTGGGGCGACGATTACGCGGGGGTCGGCCGGCAGGTTATGCCGTCGCTGCCGGTCGGGGATCGCGGCATCGGCACGCTGGACACGACGCTCGAGGTCGAAGTCGGTTTCACCAAGCCGATCGGCTTCGAGGAGGCCAAGCGTTGCCTCCAATGCCAGCTCAATATTTTCATCGACGGCAACCGCTGCATCCTCTGCAATGGCTGCGTCGATGCCTGCCCACACCGGTGCATCGAGATGATCTCGCCGGAGCGGATCTACGCGATCGACAATGACGTGGAGTTGGCCGAGATGGCCCGGGCCGAGCTTGGCCCGTACGCCGCGGCAATGGTCATCGACGAGCGGAGCTGCATCCGCTGCGGCATCTGCGTCGACTGGTGCCCGACAGAGTGCCTGACGATGGATCATTTCCGCGTCACACCGCCGGAAACCCGGGAAAGCGTCGACCTCGCGATCGTGGCCGACTGAGACACTACGCAACGACCACGCAACACAGGGAAAACCCCCGGACATCACTTCGTCCGGGGGGTTTTGCTTCCCGATCAGCGTCAACCTGATCGCCGCGTGATCAACCGCTCGCCGATCGCCGGGTGATGATATCCATCGTCGCGAGACGCGTCGGATCC
>DASQCG010000139.1:0-7098 GCA_035634825.1 Thermomicrobiales bacterium
TGTCGGAAGCCGTTGCGATCTCGAAGGCGACCATGCGGAACATCCGCCAAAACGTCACGATCGCTCTCGCAGCCGTGTCGGCACTCCTGGCCGGTGTCTTGGTCGGCGAAATCCACATGGCCGGCGGGATGCTCGTGCACGAAGCATCCGTGCTGATCGTGATCCTCAACGGCATGCGGCTCATGCGCAGACCGCAGCGCAGTGATCGGGACCGGCAGACGACAACCAGCTGTCGCGATTCGGCCCTGATCGAACAGATCTCGGTAATCCGCGCCTGATATCGACCTGTGGCAATGTGCCCATACCGGCATGGTCACCGTAGAGATATCATTCGCACGCCGAATTTGCTCGGCCGATATTGGGTGAGAGTTGAGGCAAGGCAGGGATGTTTGCCAAGATTGTGCGGTGGCGCCTGTCGCCTGAGATTCAGGGTGAGCAGGAGTTCGACCAGTTCATTCGCGACCTCTCGCGACGCAATACTCCGGTCCTGCGCGACCACGGACTGCTCGACGGTTTCGTGGTGCGGATCGCTCCCGACATGATCCTGACCATGAATCTCTACGAATCGGAAGCCGACGCCGAATCGGCCTGGCGGGACGTGATCGTCAAGCTCGGCGACGAGCTTGATGGGCAGCTTGAGTTCATGGAGCGCTATGTCGGCCCGGCCGTCGACATGCCCATGCTCCTCGACGAGACCTGACGCTCGATCGTTGGTGGATGGATCCCCCACCTACCATCCACCAACGATCCTCAACTCTCAACCCATGTGAAGCCGTCATCCTCAGGCAGATAGCCGAGCAGCGCTTGCGTTTCGGCCAGGCTGACGCGCTTGATACGATTGTTCGAGATGCCGTGAACGATGGCGAAGGGAAGGTCCGGCGCCTCGATGCATCGGATCAGGAGTTGGTTCATGTCTCGCGCGCTGATGAACCCGGAGAGCGTCTCCCGTGTCGGCTCTTCCCGAATCCATGGCGCTTCATATGCGCCGATCCGGACTGCGATACATGACAACCCCTCGGCCTCGGCGAAATAGCTCGCCGTCGCCTCGCCGAAGCACTTGCTGACGCCATACATGGTCAGCGGACGGACAGGCGCGTCCGGACCGATCGCCGCTTCGATCGGGTATCCGGCCACCGCGTGCAGGCTGCTGGCGTAAATCACCCGCCGGCAGCCTGCATCGGCCGCCGCACGGAAGATGTCGTACGCGCCGCGAATGTTGTTCTCGAGCAGGGATCCAGCAAAATCGGCCTCAGGCGAAGGGTCGGCCGCGAGGTGGACCACGGTATCAATCCCGGTGCAGGCCGCACGGCACCCGTCCGGATCTGCCACATCCAGCGCCAGGACTTCGTGCCCCCGGGCGTCGCCCAGCCCAGCGATGTCCCGGTCCGAAAGACGAAAGCGATACCGATCGCTCGCCGCCGCCACGAAGGCGCGACCGATTCTGCCGGCAGCGCCGGTCACGAGCACGAACCGTTCAGGCGGCAACGCCATTGTTCTCCATCTCTCCCAATCGCCCGGTTTGTGGCCCTTGCGACTGCATCTGTGCCGAATCTCGATACTATGTCACCAATCGCCCAACCGATACGTCACTGTACTGATGCAACTGGCTGGAGGACCCCATGGCAGCATTGCGATCTGCGGTTTACGACCATGCATTTCGACTATTCGGCGCGTTGGGCATCTGCCTGGCGCTAACACTGGGCCTCTCCGTTCAGTCGTCGCTCGCCCAGCAAAGCTCGACCAAACATGCGAAGGTCGTCCTTACTGAACTCAACGACTCCGGCGTGTCTGGCGTCGCCAGTCTGGTAGCCAAGGGCGACCAGACCCAGGTAGGCATGAGTGTCGTTGGCGTCCTGGGCAATAACCCGACCCACATTCACCAGGGCACCTGCTCGGACCTCGACCCCAATCCGCAATATCCGCTTACCAATATCGTTTTGCCATCGTCGACCCTCACCGGCGTCAGCGATACGCTCGTGGACGTCCCTCTCACGGACCTGCTGGCAACGCCGCACCTGATCCTGATCCACAAGTCGCAGAAGGACATCGGCACCTACCTCGCCTGCGGGAATATCGTGGCCGGCGCCTTGACTGCCGAGGAACAGGCGTCCGCGACCGGCGGGCAGCCAATGCCGAACACCGGTATCGGGAGCTGGACTGACGGATCGCCGTCGACTCGCGCCCTCTTGCCGACGCTGATCGCGGCTGAGCTGATCCTGTTATCCGTGCTGGTCGTGGTGCGGCGAGTGTGGGCACCCGTTGCCGGGAACAGATAGCGGCATCGATTCCGGCGCGAACCCGGCCTTTCGCGTCGCAATCGACGCCTGACCGGGACCGTACCCTCGTCAGGGGCGACCGTAGACGTAGAGGTTCCCATCGTCGCTGCCGACGTAGATCCGCCCGCCCACCAGCACCGGTGTGGAACCGAGCGGCGTGCCGATAGCGATCTGCCAGACGATGTCGCCGGTATTCTTTTCGATCGCCGTGAGCAACCCGGACATGCTGGCTATATAGATCAGATTACGCCCATGCACCGGCGCCGAGCGGATCTCGCCACCGGTGTCGACCGCCCAGATGAGCTCGCCGGTCTCGACGTCGATTGCATAGAGGTTGCCATCGGTACTGCCGATGAAGACCGCGTCGGCACTGACCGCCGGTGATGCGGTGATCGGGCCATCGGTCGCAAATTGCCAGAGCTCGTCGCCCGTGACGGTATCGAGCGCGTACAGGTTGCCGTCGACACTGCCAACAAAAAGCACATCGTTTCGCACCGCAGCCGTCGAGTACTGGGCGCCGACATTTCGCGACCAGAGCAGCTCCCCAGTCCGTTCCAGCACGGCCGAAAGCGTGCCGGCCACATTGGCAACGTAGACGACCCCTCCCGCGACGGTCGGCGTCGAGAAGATCTCGGCTCCGGCGGCATGACTCCACCGTTGGTCGCCCGTCCGGGCGTCGATGGCGTAAAGATTTCCATCCCAGCTTCCGACGAACACCGTTCCGTCCTTCACTGTCGGGCCGGACGCGATCTGGCCGGTTTCCGCCCGCCAGACAAGATCACCGGTCGCGGCGTCCAGCCCGTAGAGGTGTCCATCGAGACTGCCGACCAGCACGATGCCGGCGAAGAATGCCGGCGAGGAGGAAACGTCGTCCCCGGTCCGGAATCTCCAGATCACGTTGCCGTCCGCGTCGAAGGCGAAGACGACGTTCGACAGGCTGCCGACGTAGCTGACGCCGTCGACCACGGCTGGTGACGAGAGGACCGAGCCGCCTGTCTGCGCGCTCCAGAGGAAGGCTGGTTCCCGGCGCAGGTCAGGTCCCGGATTGCGACCTGTGTGAGCCGGATCTCCACCGACGACCAGGACCGATGCAGGAGGCGGAGTCGAGGTGATCGTCGGCGTTAGCGTCGGGGCGGCGGTCGCCGTCGCGGTCGGCAGCGGCGTGACTGTCGGACTAGCCGTCGCTGTGCTGGTCGGAGTTGATGTCGTCGTGCTGGTTGGCGTCGGTGTCGGGATCGGTGTGCTGGTTGAGGTCGCCGTCGGCGTGTCAGTCGGGATCGGCGTATTCGTCGCCGTCAGAGTTGAGGTAGGAATCGGCGTATTTGTCTCAGTCGACGTTGCAATGTTTGTGACAGTGGCGGTGTCCGTCGAAATTGGCGTAAGCGTGGGAGTCGCGGTCGGCGAACTGGTAGCCGTGGGAATCGGTGTATGCGTTGCCGGTGCCGTGCTGGTTGTCGTCGGCACCGACGTCTGCGTCACTGTCGGGATCGGAGTGCGCGTGGCGGTCGGTCGAGGCGTGTTGGTTGCCGTAGGTTGCGGAGTCTTCGTAGCGGTGGGCCGACGCGTCGCAGTCGAAGTTGCGGTCGGCTTCGGTGTTTGCGTTGCCGTCGGCATCGAAGTATTCGTGGCCGTCGGTATGGGGGTCCGCGTCGCGGTCGGGGCCGGCGTGTGCGTCGGTTCGGGGGTCCGCGTTGGGCTGGGCGATGGTGGGCTGGTTGCCGTTGGCGCCGGAGTCGACGTCCCGGTCGCAGCCGGCGTCATGGTCGCTGTTGCGGTCGGCGGCACGGTCGTTGCCGTTGGGAGCGGCGTCGAGGTCGCAGTCGGCGGGAGCACGACCGGCACAGTCGCCGGCGGGCTTCCCTGGGATACCGGAGATGCCACCGGTGATGCGGCATTGCCGGCGGGCGTGGACTCGCCGCCGGACAGGTACGGACCAGCAACTTCGGCTTGCTCAAGGACCATCGCGTCGTACCAGACCGTACCAGTCGTGCCCTTGGTCAGTACCCGCACGCGACAAATGAAACGGATTTCGGTTGTCCCCTCCAGAACATCAACGCCCGAGAGCTCATGCCGCACCCAGGCCCCCGTCGCCGACCCGCTAGTGGCACGAGATTCCTCCGTGTAGGCATGAATTAGCTTGTCGGACTGCCAGAACTGGACAACAATGGTCGGCTCCAGGGCAACATCGCTTGTCCACGCCTCCATCGAGGCCGACACCGGTTTTCCCCACCACTTGGGGTTGATCCGGATCTCGTAGACCCACGCGGCGGCGGCGTCTTTGCCGATGTCGTCCGATATGGCGATGTCCTGCCGCAAACTGGCCGTGCCGTCGAAGCCGAGCTGAGGGTCGCGGCTGTAATCAACCTTCAGCGTGTCGTCGTTCGTGTATTTGTTCCAGCCCTTGGTATCAGTCTCGACGGACGAGTTGCGGATGTGATTCGTCCGTTCCGCTGGTGTTTGCGCGCGGAGCGGTGCAGATGGGCCAATTCCAGTGGCGACGAGGAGCGCGACCAGCGTCGCGCGAAAGAGCACAGCAGTGAACGGTCGCATTCCGACTCGGGGTGTCTGCGTGCCCATAGCTCCTCTTCGCTCCCGGCCATGCACCTGTGATCGAACGCAACCGCGCACCTCTTGTCTCTATGTACGATGAATGACCCGACATCGGTCAAGCACGCATCACATTTCCGGCCGCTAGGCGCACTCATCCTGATCCACGTCCCGATCCCGCTTACTGGCAGGATCAGGATGCAGGCGCGGAGCGCTCGCGCCAGTACCGTCAACCGGCAAACGCGTAAATAAGCAACACGAGCACGATCAACACTGCCGTACCGATCAGGAGAAGCAAGCCGAGCATGAGCGCGGTGGCCGCGGCTGCCTGACGGGACGATGGGATGATCTCGACTGGTTGTGACGACTCGGCATCTAATTTGCCGGAGTCGGGTCTTCTCGCCATTCCGACACCTTGGTGGTTGTTGGATTAGGTGAGATTATGCACAGCAAATCAATCATGTCGGCGGCGCTGGCTACACCCGGCCGCGAAAAGTGCGCGTGACATCAGGACAATTGAGTGATTTCCCGGGTTGCGCGGGCGACCGGGAGACCGTGTAGAATCCGAATTGTTGGGGGTGTAGCTCAATTGGCAGAGCGCCTGTCAACCAGGCAGTGCGACGTAGGTTCGAATCCTACCACCCGCTCCCTCCCCGCACCCGCCTCCCCTTGCCACACATTTCGGCGTAGCTGCGCCAAAACTTCAGTTTCGAAACTGTATATACAAACCCCTTTGCCACCGCTAAGATGGATCGGATTGTGCCCAGCGCGCACAAACACGGACATTGAAGGGGAGTGCATGGACGGTCAGCGATTTGACGACTTGACGCGACTCGTGGCATCGGGCGTGCCGCGGCGGCGCGTGCTCGGTATGATCGGCGGCGGGTTGGCCGCCATAGTCGGCAAGATGCGGAGTGGCGCCGCGCAGACTTGTCTGAATCCCGGCGACGATTGCACGACGAACCCAGCCGGATGCTGCCCGGGATCGATCTGCGACTTGGCCGGCAGCATCACGTGCGTCCCGGTCATTCCGGTTTGCTCTGGAGTCGACCAGCCATGCTCCAATGTGACTGGCGTCAACCTGCCTTGCTGCCCCGGTCTGGTCTGCTCAAACTCAGGCACCTGCGTCGTCCCGGAACCCGTCTGCGCCGCCGAAGGTGAGACATGCGGAGTGGTTCCGCAGGGTCAGCCGATTCTTGAGTGCTGCGACGGCCTGGAGTGCCAGGACAATGTTTGCGTGGTCCCCGAGCCGGTTTGCGCGGCCGAAGGTGAGACGTGCGGCATGACTGCCGGCCTGCAGCTCGACTGCTGCGACGGTCTCGTCTGCCTCGATGGGATCTGCGCGGTCCCCGAACCAACCTGCGCTGCTGAGGGTGAAGCCTGCGCAATGACCGATGGAGTCCTGCCCGGCTGCTGCGAAGGACTCGTCTGCGCCGACGGCATCTGCGTGGTCCCCGGACCGACATGCGCCGGCGAAGGTGAGACCTGCGAGGCCGACGCGGACTGCTGCGACGGCATCTGCTGCGGCGGAACCTGCCGCGCGATCGAGTGCTGCATCGACGACCAGAATCCGAACTCCCGCTGCGGCGACGGTCAGACCTGCAACGAAGGCGTCTGCGAGGGCGTCGATAACCTCTGCGCCAACGACGCAGAGTGCGCCGGCGATACCTGCTGCTGCGACGACGGCACCTGCAGCGAGAACTGCTGCGACCCGGGCGCCGTCACGGATCTTCCGAACACCGGCGCCGGTCTCGGCAAAAGCAACTCCGCCGGGTGGCTCGGCGCGGCGGCAGCCGGCGCGGCCGCGGCCTATCTTGGCGGCAAGAAGCTGCGCGATCAGACCAACGCGACTGAGCCGGCCGAGTAACGCCTGGTCTACTCCAGGCTGACAAAGGCAGGGGCCGGGTCGATCGACCCGGCCCTTGCCTATCTGATTCGGGCATCCTCCGCTTCGATGACCGCCCGAACCTTGCCCAATAGGTCCGCATGCATCTTTTCGGCCATCTCCTGTTCGGTTTTGAGAAAGACCATTCACCACCATCAGATTGGCTCGTGTCTTCGCAACTCATATCGCCAGAATCAATGTGGTCATCACGCTTCGCTACGGGTCAGCATGGACATGCCAGACTCGCGCCGACCAGGCAGCGACAAGGGCAACGCTGTAGCCGAACCTCGCGTGATTGCGGCCGTATTTGCCTAATATCCGTGCATGGTGCAAAGTATTGGCGACAGCCTGCTTCGTTTGGGATGCAAAGGAGCCGAGACATGAGTGACC
>DASQCG010000140.1:0-7039 GCA_035634825.1 Thermomicrobiales bacterium
TGCAGAAGCTTGATGCGATCTTGAACGACCACGATGGCCCGGATCGAGTCGAGTTCGAGCTGACTGTCGGTGGCCGACTGGTGCGAGTTGTAAATCGCAAGCACCGAGTGGAGTGGGACGACGATCTGGCGGAAGAGCTCCGCGCGGCCCTGGGTGCGGACCGGGTTCGGGTCAGCGAGCCGATCGCCAGCTGACCCGATTATTCGCGTTACTTGATCGGAGTCGGGCCCGCGACCCGATGCCGCGCCAGCGTGCGGTAGACCGTCTGGACCTGATTGGTGACGACAACGATCAGGTCGTCCTCCCGCGCCGCGGCCAGGGCTCGTTGGATCGCCTTCGGCAGGGTGTCGACATGCGCGATTGGCGGCGGCACATCGTTCTGGGCCATTCCCGCCTTGATCGCCATGACGCTGGCCAGCGATTTGTCGTCGTTGATCATGACGCACATGCTCGCGTTGCGGCCGATCATTCGCCCGACTTCGACCGAATCATCGTGATTGGCCATGTCGCGGTAGTCGACCACGAAGATCGTCCGTTTCGGCTTCATGCCCCGCGCCGCCCGGAGCAGGGGGCCGATGAACCAGGACGGGCTCGGCCGATCGATCAGCACCCTAATCCCAGAATCGGTCACGAACGAGTTGAGGCTGGTGGGCAGGTTGGCGTGATCGGGATGCACTCGCAGCAACCCGCGCTGAACCGACTCCGCCGGGAGGCCGATTGCTGTCGCAACCGCTGAGGCCAGCATCACATTTCGCATCTGGAAGAGCACCGCGCCGTCGAGCGTGACCGGGATCTCGGCAATGGGCATGCGCACAAAGACCCGATCCTGTGAGCCGACGACCAGATCATGGTCGCTGGTCCAGGCAGCGAGGCCACCCTGGCCGAGGAAGCGTCGCAGCGACGGATGCTCTTCGCTGGCCGTGGTCAAGATCATGCTTTGGAAGTTGGCATCGTTCAGCGAGGGAAAGGCTGAATCGTCGATGTCGGCGGCGATCATGGTCGACTCTGGCGTTGAAAGCAGCAGCGCCTTCAGCCCGGCGATTGCCCGCTTCGTGTCCTCGAGCAGGCAGTATTCCTTGTGCGGGCAAATGGTCGAAACGATCACCGCACCCGGTTGACGTTCGCCAACAGGAAGCGTGTGCAGATCGCTCCAATCCATCTCGATGATAGCGAGATCGAGCTCGCCGGCGTCGAGGCATTCGAGTACTTCGACCATGGGATGAATATCGCCGAGCTGGCGTTTGCCTTCGATCTCCACACCGGTATCGGTACGGAGGGCGGTTCGCAGACCGGATTCCCGGGCGATGGTGTCGAGGAGTCGAGCGACGGTGCTCTTTCCGCGTGTTCCGACAACGTAGATCATCGGGTGCAGTCCGTTCTGCACCGCTGCAAATGCCCACTCACCGAACGAACTGTGAACGGCGCTCGTGGACAACTGGGTCATCATTGACCTGCTCCTTGCGCATGAAAACGATGGGCGCCGATGGCGATCAATACTGCTGGCAAGATCTCCCGCAGCGCCTTTCCGCGATGACTTATTTGATTCTTCTCGGCCGAGCCAAGCTCCGCCATAGTGCGTCCGTCCTGCAGGACGAAGATCGGGTCGTACCCGAAACCGTTGGCTCCGCGTGGCTCGTACCCGATCGAGCCGACGCACCGTCCGGTGGCGCTTGCGAGCACACCCTCCGGATTTGCGAGTGCCAATGTGCAAACGAATTGTGCGGCTCTCCGGTTTTCGGGGACCGTCGCCATCGACTGCAACATGAGGTCGTTATTCTGCTGATGCGTCGCCTCCTCTCCCGCAAAGCGTGCCGATCGAACACCCGGACGACCGTCCAGAGCCACGACTTCGAGTCCCGAATCGTCCGCCAGCGTCAACAACCCGCTCGCCCGCGCCGCGATTAGCGCCTTCAGGGCTGCGTTCTCGGCGATCGTGTCGCCCGTTTCTTCAGGCGGTCCCAGACTCACATCGCTGAGCGATCGCACGACAACGTCAGATGGCAGGAGGGCTCGAAGTTCCTCCAGTTTGCCTGGGTTATTGCTGGCGAGCAAGAGGTCCGTCATGAACTGGCCACCGATGCCTTCAATCCGAAGACCCGTTCCACGTTGCGAGTGGTTGTGGCCGCAATCTCGGCCACGGTTCGATCGATTACCCCGGCCAGTCGCTCCGCGATCAACGGGATCATGACCGGCGAGTTGCGCCGAGCCTTGATGCCGGATGGCACCAGGTATGGCGAATCGGTTTCGAGCAGCACCTGCTCCAGCGGAAATTGCGGCAAGCCGGATCGCAGCTCTTCGGATTGTCGCCGCGTCATCAGGCCACCGACGCCGAGCATCCAGCCGCGTTCCCGGGCAAGCTCAAATAACCCGGGATCGCCATCGAAGCTGTGGAGCACTATCCGGAGGTCGTCAGGGGCATTTCGCAGGATTGCGGCGACGTCTTCTGCGGCATCTCGCTGATGAATGATGATCGGCAACTTGCGGGAGTAAGCGAGCTCGGTTTGACGCTCGAAGCTGGTTCGTTGCACGGTCTTGTTGTCCTGGGTCCAGTAATAGTCCAGACCAATCTCGCCGATGGCGACCGGGTCGGTCTGTTCGACGAGCGCTGCGAGGTCGCCGATCAGCGCCTCTGACCACTCGTCCGCGTTGCCCGGGTGCAGGCCGAGCGCGTATCGCACCTGTGGGTAGCGCTCGGCCAGGGCAAGGGTGGTCGTCCATCGTTCAGGGCAGTAGCCGATGTTGACCATGCCTGAGACACCGGCCGCCGTTGCATCGGTCAGAACTGAATCGAGGTCGTCGCTGAACTGCGAATCATCGAGATGCGTGTGCGTGTCGATATAGCTGTGCGTGATCACTTCACTGTGACGCTCTTCGCCAGGTTGCGCGGCTTGTCGGGGTCGTTCCCCCGGAGCAGGGCCGCATGATATCCAAGCATTTGGGCGGGCAGCGCATTCACCAGCGGCGATGCGTCGCCCACGTCGGGAACCGGTATGTGAACATCAAATACGGGATCGATTGTAGGACTTACCCCGATAATGTACCCATCGCGGCTTTTGAGTTCCATCGCTCCGGAAATAATATCCGCTCGCGTCTCGTCGTTCGGCGCATAGACAACACACGGCGTGCCTGGAGCGATCAGAGCGATGACGCCATGTTTGAGTTCGCCGCCGGCAAAACCCTCGGCGTGGATGTAGCTGACTTCCTTGATCTTGAGCGCCGCTTCGAGCGCGGTCGGATATGCGAGCCCGCGGCCGATCACGAAGAGATGATCGTGTTGATAGACGGAGCCTGCGACATCCCGGACCAGATCGATCCAGGGCTCGGTCAGCATCTCGCGTAACCCATTCGCGGCGCGCAGCACCAACTCGCGACCCTCGTCCCATGTCCCGTTCAAGGCATGCGCCGTGAGTAGCAAGGCCGCGACCTTGGCTGTGTACGCCTTCGTCGACAGGACGCACTGCTCCGGCCCTGCCCGCAAAGGCACGCGGACATCGACCAGTCGATCCAGCGTCGACCGCGGGACATTTACAAGCGCCCCGAGCCTCGCCTCGCGCGTCCGGGCGGCCAGCATCGACTCGATTACGTCGGCCGTCTCGCCGGACTGGGATAGGGCGACCACCAGGCTTTTCGGCGTCAGGAAATGCTCGTGGTACTTGAACTCGGAGCCAACTGCGAAATTGACGTGCTTTGCGGCGATGCGACTGAATAGATACGCCCCGCTGAGCGCCGCGTACGACGCGGTCCCACAGCCAACCAGGAAGGTCCCAAAGGAATCGTCGATTGCCTTGGCGAGCGCCTTGATGTCGTCTTCGCCCTCATTGACAAGTCGTTCCAGCACGGCGGGCTGCTCGTGCATCTCCTTCGACATGAAATGCGGGTGCGTTCCGAGCGAGACATCGCGCTCCTCGAGTTGGAGTGGTACCCAGTCGCCCTCGACCCGTTCCAGCGACTCCCGGTCGAAAACTGAGATGCCATGCTTCGTCAGCTCAACCAGGTGCCAATCCTCGAGGTACAGCACCTCGTCCGCATGACCGTGGAGGGCGAGCGCGTCCGAGGCGATGGTGACACTGTCCGGTCCGCGACCGACCACGAGCGGCGAGACCGATTTGGCTGCGATCAGGGAACGACTGCCGAGGTCGAGCGCAATTACCGCGCTGAGACCGTCCAACTCGCTGAATGCCTCGCGGAACGCTCGCAGCGTGTCTTCCTCACCGCCCGTGAGCTTCTCTTCGAGGAGATGGGCGATGACCTCCGAGTCCGTCTCGGATTTGAACTGGTGACCCCGCGCGGTGAGGCCGTCCTTCAAGTCCCTGAAGTTCTCGACGATGCCGTTATGAATGACCGCAAGTCGACCGGTTTGGCCGAGATGCGGATGTGCGTTTGCCTGGGTGACGCCGCCGTGGGTTGCCCAGCGGGTGTGGCCAAAGCCGATCTCGGCGGGCGGCATGTCGACCGTGGCAAAGGCGATCTTGCCGGGCTGTTTCTGGATCTCGATCACGCCATCGACGGCGATCCCCACACCCCAGGAATCGTATCCACGATATTCGAGGAGCTTGAGCGCGTCGAGAACCGTTTCGCCGAGTTCAGTTTCCTTGCCAACATAGCCGAAAATGCCGCACATAGAGACGTCCTCCGCCCAAGGTCCAGCGCATCGCAAACCAGGCTGCGGCAATACCGGCAGTCGGCAGCGACGAACGCGAATTCAGATGTGTGGCAGGGCAAGGAGTACTGGCACGTGGATGGGTACTGTTGGCGCGTCGCCGCGCAGTTTTCGCCCGATCCTGACGGTAGTGCAAACCGGGGAGCCACCCGCCGAATAATTCGATCGACTCCCGCCTCGTCAACTCGGCCTACCTCAACAGCCGAGTCCTGGCGCTATGTGTACGGACATCTGGTTTCGCGCCCTGCAAGGGCCAGTCTATACCATACGTACGCGGATCCCAAGATGTGGCAGGTACCCGATGGGACGGGACATCCGGACCGGCTATACTTTGCGTGCACAGCGACCGGTGCGTAGTAATCCCTGGAGACATAAAACGCGGTGATCGACCGCTATACCCGTCCCGAAATGGGAGAGATCTGGACCGAGCGGCGGAAGATCGACGCCTGGCTCCAGGTCGAGATACAGGTCTGCGAGGCGTGGTATCGTCGCGGCCGCATCCCGGCCGAGGCAATGGTGAAGATCCGCGCCGCCGCTTGCGACCTCGAGCGGATGGCCGAGATCGAGCGCGAAGTCGACCACGACACCATTGCCTTTCTGCGCGCCACCGGTGAGACGGTCGGCGACGCATCGCGTTTTATTCACCTCGGCCTGACCAGCTCGGACGTCATCGACACCGGTCTGGCGATCCAGGCCCGGGATGCCGCAAGTCTCCTGCTGGCGGACATCGACGCGTTGCGGAAAGCAGTTGGTCGACGTGCGATCGAGCATCGCGAGACCCTGACGATTGGGCGCACGCACGGAGTGTTCGCGGAGCCAACGACCTTCGGCATGAAGCTACTCGTCTGGTACGACGAGCTGGGACGGCAGCGCGATCGACTCGAGGAGGCACGGAGTCAAATCGCCGTCGGGAAGATCTCCGGCGCCGTTGGTACGCACGCCCACGTGCCGCCGGAAGTCGAGCAGGAAGTCTGTGACGCGCTCGGCCTCGGTGTTGAGCCGGTCTCGACCCAGATCGTCCAGCGTGACCGCCACGCCCATTTCATGTCGGTGCTGGCCGGGCTGGCCGGAACGCTCGAGAAGATGGCGCTCGAAATCCGTCATTTGCAGCGCAGCGAAGTACGCGAGGCTGAGGAGCCGTTCCCGGAAGGGAATCAGGGTTCGTCGGCCATGCCGCACAAGCGCAATCCTCATGCATCGGAGCGAATCTCCGGGCTGGCGCGGTTGGTTCGCGGATATGCGATGACGGCGCTCGAGAACATTGCCTTGTGGCACGAGCGCGACATATCGCATAGCTCGACCGAGCGCGTGATTTTCCCGGACGCGTGCATCGTGGTCGACTTCATGCTGGCTGACCTCACTGAGCTCATCTCCGGCCTGGTGGTCTACCCGGAGCGGATGCTTGCCAACCTCAACGCCAGCGGCGGAGTGGTCTATTCGCAGCGTGTGATGCTCGCCCTGGTCGATGCGGGCACGGACCGGCAGTCGGCCTACAAGCTCGTCCAGGGCCATGCACATGCGAGCTGGGATGGAGGTCGCCCATTCAGGGATGCGATCGAGGCGGACGAAACGGTTCGCTCGATGTTGTCGGTTGAACAGATTGATGCGCTTTTCGATCCAACCGAGCAGCTCCAGCACCTCAACGAAAGCTTCGAACGCGCCGGTTTGTCACCAGTCGTTGCAGCTGAGAGATCGTATTCGTGATGGCGAGTTCCCTGCTCAAGATACCTGCGCCACTGGCTCACTCAGGCAAGGTGCGCGACACGTACGACCTGGGAAACGATCGACTCCTGATGGTCGCGTCGGATCGCATATCAGCATTCGACGTCGTCCTGCCAACATCAATCCATGACAAGGGAGTGGTCCTGACGCAGCTTTCGAACTATTGGTTCGGCGAGACCAATGGGATCGTGGCGAACCATCTGACTGGGGCCAGGCTGGCCGAGCTCGGTTGGTCGCAGCCGTTGACCGAAGTCCTGGCGGACCGGTCGGTGATAGTGCGCCGCGCGGAGCGGATTCCCGTCGAGTGCGTCGTGCGAGGCTATTTGGCGGGATCGGGTTGGGTCGAATACGAGCATATTGGATCGGTCGCGGGGCATGGTTTGCCGTCCGGGCTGAAGAAGAGCGCGCAGTTGCCAGAGCCAATCTTCACCCCGGCTCGCAAGAACGATGCCGGCCACGACCAGAACATCACGATCGCCGAGCTGCGTGACGAAGTTGGTCGCAATCTGGCCGACCAGCTCGAGGCGCTCAGCCTTGCCGTCTACCAATTCGCTGCCCAGCGAGCCGCGGGGCGAGATGTCCTCATAGCCGATACCAAATTCGAGTTTGGCTATATCGACGGCATTCTGGTGTTGATTGACGAATTGCTCACCCCTG
>DASQCG010000141.1:0-1768 GCA_035634825.1 Thermomicrobiales bacterium
CGGCACGCCGCGAGTGATCTACGGCAACGTCGCGAACACAGGGTTGATCGACAACTTGCCGGACGGTTGCTGCGTCGAAGTGCCGTGCCTGGTGGACAAAAACGGCGTCCAGCCGGTCCATGTCGGCGCGCTGCCGCCGCACCTGGCCGCACTGATGCAGACCAACATCAACGTCCAGGAACTGACCGTCGAAGCGTCATTAACCGGCAAGCGGGAGCACGTCTACCACGCTGCCATGCTCGATCCGCACACCGCGGCCGAGCTCGATCTCGACCAGATCTGGCACCTCGTCGACGACCTGATCGACGCCCACGGCGACATGATCCCGCCGTTGCACTAGTACGGCATTCGAGCTAGCTTCGGCGGCCGTTGCGCTCCAACCACGGCTCAACGTCGTTTTCGATGTGCTCCTCGGCGTGCCCGGAGAGCACATCGTGGGCCAATACCTCTCCGACCGATTGGCCCTCCAGCCGGGGAAACAGGTTCGGGTCGTTTAGCTGGTCCTCGTCCAGACCGGCGATGATGTCGCGGATGTCGCGCCACTGTTGCAGCGACCTCGCCACGATCTCGTCCGCAGGCACAGGTTCAGCGGCGTCATGAATCCACTGGTTCACTGCGTCGACGTCGCCATCTTCTTCCCACCACGCGGAATCATTGAACTCGGCGGGCCACGGCGTCGGTGGGTACTCACCCCCCGAAATCGATCTGCGCATGCTGGCCATTGTCTTCCACTGCCAGCCCGAGATGTGCGCGACGAGCTGTTTTGGCGCCCACTCGCCCATCATTCCTGGCTGATTCATCCGGTCCATCCCGATCGCGTCAAGAGCCGATTTCCAGCGGTCGAACTCCGCGTCGTAGCGCGCCAGCGCCGTCTGGCGCGAAACCCGTTCGTTGCTCATGTTTCTCCTCCCATCCGATGCGTTGCGGCCACTCTATTGCGCTCGAAGGAATCCAATACTACAATTCGGATAGCACAGCCTTCGGGGTTTGGGTGAGATCGCGTTCTATGACGATCAAGTCCCGACCGGCGGTATAGCCCGCGAGCGAGTGGCAAGCCACAAGCATGATCCGGTGAGATTCCGGAGCCGACGGTACAGTCCGGATGGGAGAAGGCGTGGCGATATTCGCAGCGATGCGCTTGTCGTTGCGTTGTGCATCTTCCGAATACCCTCGATCTGCCCGATGGCCGCGCGCCCTCGGGTTTTGCATGCCCGGCGGCTCAGCGGCCTCTGATCGGGCAGGTCCTCCCGTTGGCGGTGCCCGGTAGTCGTCCCAGTCGACCAGGCAACGCATGTTCCGATACGTGCTCAACCGAATACTCTGGCTGATCTCGATCGTCCTGGCGGCGACCATCGTCGTCTTCGCGATCGTCCACCTCTCGGGCGATCCGACGAACGGCTTCGTCGAACCCGGCGCATCGCCGGAGGTCCGAGCGCAAATCCGCCACAACCTCGGCCTGGATGATCCGCTGGTCGTTCAGTACGCCCACTTCGTCGGACACGCGGCGACCGGCGACTTCGGAACATCATGGCGGGCGGATCAGCCGGCCTTCCAGTTGGTCATCGATCGCCTCGGGGCCACTCTCATACTTGCCGGCGCGGCTCTGTCCCTCGCGGTGCTTTTGGGGATCGGGATGGGCGCGGCGATCGCCCGGAACTGGCGCGGTAGCGGCGGTGCGCTCTCCGTTCTGGTGTCGGTCGGTATGGCGTTGCCGTCCTTCTGGGTCGGCGCGACGCTTGTCCTGCTCTTCGCCGTGAACTTCGGCTGG
>DASQCG010000142.1:0-3884 GCA_035634825.1 Thermomicrobiales bacterium
GCGAGTCCAGTCGACGCTGTCGCCGAGCCGGCGCATCTGGCCGAGGATCTTGCCGCCGTACTCCTCTTTCCACGCCCAGGTCTTGGCGAGGAACTCCGCGCGGGTGTAGTCGAACCGGCCCTTGCCTTCCGTTTCGGCCAGGTGCCGCTCGACCAGGTTTTGCACCGAGATGCTGGCGTGATCCATGCCCGGGAGCCACAACGTCTCGTATCCCTGCATGCGCTTGCGCCGCACAAGCGCGTCCATCAGCGTGTGCCCGAGCGCATGGCCGACGTGCAGGCTCCCCGTGACGTTAGGCGGTGGAATCACCATGGAGAAAGTCGGGCGATCGCCCGTCACATCCGCGGTGAAGTAGCCTCGCTCGACCCACCGCTCGTACAGCGGGCCTTCCACTGCCGACGGTTCGAACTGAAGGGGCAGGGTCGTCTTTGCCGAGGTGTCAGGCACGGTCACATCAGCATCGTACGGACGACCGTCGTCAGGAATTCCGTGGCGCACACTCCTGTCGGGGGCCGACTATCAGACCGTGCCCACCAGACTGTCGACCGACGCGAATGAGATCATCGCGTTGCTTCGTCCACTGATCGCCAAGGATCCCGTTCGGCTCACCGTGCTCGGATCCGTCGCCCAGGTTCTCGAGGAACCCACGGCGGAGGGCTGGTGTCTGGCGGTTCCGGGAAGCGCCGATATCGCGGCTCGATCGAGTCCGGTGACGCCGGTGGTCGTGGTCGGACACTGGGCCGACCCGGACGCGCGAGCCGAACTCGTCGCAGCGCTGCGGGGCCTGCCTGACCTGGCCGCAATCAACGGTCCCCTGCCCTGGTCCGCGGAGATCGCTGAGCAGGCCGTACCGATCTCGCACCGGATGGATCAGCGGCTGTTCCGGCTGGACACCCTTGTCCCACCGACTGGCGTCCCCGGTTCGGCCCGCCGCGCAGGCGAAGGAGACCGGCCCTTGCTACTGGACTGGTATCGCGCCTTTGCCGAAGAGGCCGAGGCGCGGTCCATGGACCTGGAGCGGTCGGTCGACCGGATGCTCGCATCCGGTGGCGCGTGGCTCTGGATCGACGGCGAACCGGTGTCCCTTGCCGTACGCCGGGTGCCGGCTGAGGGGTCGGCACGGGTCGGTCCGGTGTACACGACCCGTGCGCACCGCGGGCACGGCTACGGATCAGCGGTGACCGCCGTCGCGACCCAAGACATCCTCGACGACGGCGCGATACCGGTGCTGTTCACCGACCTCGCCAATCCGACGTCCAACGGGATTTACCAACGGTTGGGCTACCGCCCGGTCGGCGACTACGTCTCGGTTGGCG
The DNA here is from genome assembly GCA_035634825.1 of Thermomicrobiales bacterium. Classification (GTDB taxonomy): domain Bacteria; phylum Chloroflexota; class Chloroflexia; order Thermomicrobiales; family UBA6265; genus DASQCG01. The sequence continues at coordinate 1,317 of DASQCG010000142.1, forward strand.
TCGGGCCGCCAGCGGGGTAGGTCAGGCGGACTTCTCGCGCCGCTCGCGCTTGGGCACCTCGCGCGGAACCAGGGTCGGATAAACGTGATCCAGCACGGTCTCCCGGGTGATGACCACCCGGGCGACATCCTCGCGAGAGGGCACCTCGTACATCACCGAGAGCAGGACTTCCTCCATGATGGCGCGCAGCCCCCGAGCGCCGGTCCCGCGCATCACCGCCTGGTCGGCAATAGCCTGCAGGGCTGAGTCGTCGAACTCGAGTTCGACGTTGTCGAGTTCGAACAGCTTCGCGTACTGCTTGACCAGAGCGTTGCGCGGCTCGGTGAGGATCTGCACGAGCGCGTCCCGGTCGAGCGGACGAACCGACGTGATGACGGGAAGCCGGCCGATGAACTCCGGAATCAGGCCGAACTTCATCAGGTCCTCCGGCATGACCTCGATGAACACATCTCGGGTGTCCCGCTCGAACTTCGTCTTCAGCTCGGCCCCGAAACCGAGGCCCTTCTTGCCGACCCGCGATTCGATGATGGTGTCGAGCCCGGCGAACGCGCCGCCGACGATGAACAGCACGTTGGTCGTGTCGATCTGGATGAACTCCTGGTGCGGATGCTTACGGCCGCCCTGCGGCGGCACCGACGCCGTGGTGCCTTCGAGGATCTTCAGCAGCGCTTGCTGCACGCCCTCACCCGATACATCCCGCGTGATGGACGGGTTCTCCGCCTTGCGGGCGATCTTGTCGACCTCGTCGATGTAGATGATCCCGGTCTCGGCCTTCTTGACGTCGTAGTCGGCGGCCTGGATCAGCTTCAGCAGGATGTTCTCGACGTCCTCCCCGACGTAGCCCGCCTCTGTCAGGGCGGTCGCGTCGGCGATGGCGAACGGCACGTTGAGCATCCGAGCCAGGGTTTGCGCGAGCAGCGTCTTACCGGAGCCGGTAGGACCGAGGAGCAGGATGTTGGACTTGGCGAGCTCGACGTTGGCATCGGCGTTGCGCGGTTTGGTCTCGCCGCCGGCCTGGACGCGCTTGTAGTGGTTGTATACGGCTACCGCGAGCGTCTTCTTGGCCTGATCCTGACCGACGACATAGCCGTTGAGGAAGTCGTAGATCTCGCTCGGCTTCGGCAGCTCGTCGAAGCTGAACTCACTGGTCTCGGCGAGCTCTTCCTCGATGATTTCGTTACACAGGTCGATGCACTCGTCGCAGATGTAGACGCCGGGGCCTGCGATGAGCTTTTTGACCTGCTTCTGGCTCTTCCCGCAGAAGGAGCACTTGAGCAGGTCACCGGTCTCACCGACTCGTGCCACGAGCGCTTCGTTCCCCTCTGTTTGCCCCGATCAAACGGCACCTGGCTGGGCCGGACACCCAGATCCCGAACGGTACCCGGAATTGTCAGGGAAGTCCTCTGCAATCGGCGCGTCCGGCGTGGCGACGAGCTAGCGCCGGCCCTGAGAGGGAGTATGCCCTAATTGACTAGCTTGCGAGTGGATATCACGTCGTCGACTATGCCGTACTCCTTGGCCTGTTCGGCGGTGAAGATCTTGTCGCGTTCCACGTCCTGCCGGATCTGCTCGAGCGGCTGGCCGGTGTGCCGAGCCAGGATCTCCTCCATCAGCAGTCGCATCCGTTGAATCTCCCGGGCCTGAATGTCCAGGTCGGAGATCTGCATCGGCCCCTCGGTGCCGCCCGACGGTTGGTGGATCAGAATGCGCGACTGCGGCAAGGCGTAGCGCTTGCCCTTCGTGCCCGCGGCAAGCAGTACCGCTGCCGCCGACGCCGCCTGGCCCATGCAGTAGGTCTGGATCTCCGGGCGGATGTACTGCATCGTGTCGTAGATCGCCGTCAGTGCGGTAAACGACCCACCCGGCGAGTTGATGTAGATCTGGATGTCCCGGTCGGGATCGGTGGACTCCAACACGATTAGCTGCGCCATCACGTCATTGGCCACGACGTCGTCGATGGGTGCGCCGAGGAAGATGATGCGCTCCTCGAACAGCTTGTTGTACGGGTTGGATTCTTTGATGCCGTAGTTCGTCCGCTCGACGAACGAGGGCAGGACATATCGCGACTCGTGCGGCAGATGGATGCCCGCTGGGGGGTGGAAATCCGTCATCTCAGGCTCTCTCTCGGTCCAGCTCGTTCACTCTGACGGCGCCACGCCGCCCGGCACCTCACTGGCCCGGCGGACGATGTGGTCGACGAATCCGTACTCCAGCGCTTCCTCGGCAGTGAACCACCGGTCGCGATCACTGTCCTTCTCTACCTGCTCGACGGTCTGGCCAGTGTGCAAGGCGGTTATCTCCGCCATCTCCCTCTTCGTGAGGTTCCACTGCTCGGCCTGGATCTTGATATCCGATGCCGTGCCATAGAGGCCGGCCGATCCCTGATGCATCAAAATTCGCGCGTGCGGAAGCGCGTACCGCTTTCCTCTACTCCCAGCCGAGAGGAGGAACTGACCCATCGACGCGGACAGGCCCATCGCCCAGGTGGCCACATCGCACTCGATGAGTTCCATCGTGTCGAAGATCGCCATACCGGCGGTCACCGATCCACCCGGCGAGTTGATGTAC
>DASQCG010000143.1:0-2343 GCA_035634825.1 Thermomicrobiales bacterium
CGAGCCCAAACCGTATCCCTCCCGCCGGGTCGATCGATTATCCGCGCGCCAGCCGGCGATCAGGCCAATGACCCCGGCCATCAGCGCCAGGAAGCCGAAGAGACCAGCGCCGTTGAGCGTCCAGGTCGGGACGCTGATGGAGCGCACACCCGGCTTACGCTCGGCGGCCGTGTGCGTCAACTCGGCGCTCCACTGGAAGGCGCCGACCTGGCTGACCGTCAGCGTCATGCCCCAGTCGCCGACGACGCTCATCTCGGCGGAATGGGCCTCGAAGGTGTTACCGGTGGTGCGCTGCAGGTCGACCGACTTCTGGCCCGCCATGTCGACCGGCGGCGCCAGCAGAATGCTCACCTCGGTCTTCGCCGGCAGCGGGTCGCCACCGATATCGAGCCGGAAGTGGTTTGGACCGGCGGTGCCGGGCGCCATCGAGAGCGTGGCTGATCGCTCGCCGATCGTGAAGGCGATGCTCTGCTGGTTCTCCCGTTCCGCCAGGATCGGCCGGGCCGGCTCCATGCTCGTCATCCGACCGACGAAGATCAATACCGCGACGACGCCGATCAACTCGAGCGCGATCAACAACGCGAAGCGCCGCCACCAGCCCGGCGCGGTCTCCGTCGAGGCGGTCCCGATCTTCCGCGTCACGATGAGCAGATTTATCGACGCGACGATCAGCACCGCCGCCAGGATCGCTAGCTTGTAGATCAGCGCGCGGCCGTATGGCGTGTCCGTCAGCCCGCTCCAGGAACCGATCTGCAGATAGCCGCTGTACAGCCCGGTCAACCCCAATGCCGCCCAGCAGGTCATGGCAATTGCCGAAAAGCGCGGCATCAATCGAACCAGAAACGCCTTGCGCCCGTCCGGCCCGAGATCTCCCGATGCGGTCAGGGTCGCGGCAATCACGCCGAGCCCGCCGATCCAGAGGCCCATCGCCAGCAGGTGAACGTAGTCCGCGAAGATCGCTTCGCCGCGGCCGGCATTTTGCGCCGACGCGTGCGAGATCAGCGCGTGCGGCAGCGGCACGAGCGCGCTCAGGACAAGGAGCCCGCCGAGTGTCAGCAATCGCCGGCGCGGCCACCACCAGGCCGCCGCCAGGAAGGCGACCGTGGTCAGGGCGCCGACGATGAGGCGGAGCGTCCAGATCCGGCCCCAGCGGGTGTCGACCAGCGTGTCATTGATCGCACCCATCAGATCGCCATCAGATTGTCCGCTCGCTTGCACCAGCAACGCGCCAATCGATCCGACCAGGTAGAGCAACCCAGCGACCAGCGCATAACGCCGGACCCGCGTGACGACTGTCGGCCCAACCTGCCAGACCGGCGCGAGAGCCGGACGAATGACCGCCACCCAGGTCAGCCAAAGCCCGGTCAGCAGGCTCATCGTCAGGAAAGCGAACCAGCGGGACAGTACCTCAACCCAGAACGGCGGACCACCGGAGTCGCTGAAGCTCGGCGGAATGACCGTTTGAACGTCGGACGATGAGCCGATCGTAAAGGCGAAGTAGCCGGAGAATCGATGTCCATCAGCGGCGGAAAGCGTCCGCCAGACGACCGAGTAGGTGCCGCGTGGGAGATCGTCGGGGATCACCATCCGGGCAATCGTCGCGTCGCCTGGGTCGACCACCGTCGACGTTCCCGGGATCTCCGCGCCATTCTGGTCGACGAGGATGATCTTTGTATAGATCTCCTCGACAGGCTCCGTGAAGCGGAGGTCGACCCGGCCGGGCGATCTCGATAGGATTTCGTTGGCCGGAGGATCGGAGCTACCGAGCGTCGCGTGCGCCGCGGCCTGATCCGGTCGACCGCCGGCGATGATCAGACCGAGGAGGAGCCCCAGCAGGCAGATCAGCAAGCGTCGACCGGCGGTCACCATGCGCTATTCCCGGTCTCGCCCGGCGCGCGGACCGAATCGCGGGTTTTTGGGTCGAACCGCAAACCAGAAGCCGACAATCGCCGCCATCGCGATCAGCCCAGCGCCGACGCTTATCCCGAGTGCACGGCTGTCAAAGTTCCCGTTTGGATTGAGCGGGTTCCCGTTCGCCGGGTCCTCGGTCGCAATTGCCGTCGGGTTGACTGGAGTCGCCGCCGAACTCGGCGACGCCGACGATGGGCTGACAGTGAAGCTGAAGTCGCCGGAGAGTGGGTGTCCGTCGGTATTGGAGACCGTCTCCCAGTGCACCGCGTAGGCGCCTGGACCGCCCGCGTAGAGCGAGACTGTCACGGTCGTGCGGGTCGGGTCATTGAGATCGACCGCGGCGTCCCCGGCATCGACCTGCTTGCCGTCCGGGCCGGTCAACGTGACCACCGGAGAATCGGGTTTCACTTCCTCCGCGAAGGTCAAGGAGAG
>DASQCG010000144.1:0-3504 GCA_035634825.1 Thermomicrobiales bacterium
GGGCCGGCGGCACTCGGCGCGGTGCTGGCGGTGCTCGCCTTCAACTACTTCTTCGTGCCGCCGATTCACACATTCGATGTCGCCCAGACCGACAACCTGGTCGCGCTCTTCGTCTTCCTCGGCGTGGCGATCATCACCGGACGCCTCGTGGCGAGCACGCGCGCCCGGGCCGAGGTCGCCATGCGGGAGCAGGACCGGACCGCGCTCCTCTACGACCTGAACACCGCGCTGATCAGCGACGTGACGCTCGATGCCATCCTGGCCACCATCGTCGCCAGCGTCGTCCAGATCTACGGCGCGAGAACCGGCCGGATCCTGCTTCCGAACCCCGATGGGCGCCTCGAAGAGCGGGCGCGCTTCCCGGCATCGGCCACGCCGCAGATCGACCGCCAAAGCCTTGCCATGGCCTCGCTCGTCATGGAGAAGGGGAGACCCGCCGGCCGGAGCAGATCCGAGCGGCGCGTGATTACTCCTTCCACGGTGCTGCGGCCGTCCGACGCCGATGTGCTCTTCTTGCCGATTGCCGCCGCCGAGCGACGGATCGGCGTGCTCGAAGTCGTTGGACGACCCGGAGGCGGCCGCTTCGCGACCGAGGACGAGCAGTTGCTGGAAACGTTCGCAGCCCAGGCCGCCCTCGCGCTGGAGCGAACCCGCCTGACCAGGGTGGCGGCCGAGGCATCTGCGCTGGCCGAGTCCGACGCGCTCAAGTCGGCCCTGCTCGCGTCGCTTTCCCATGATCTGCGCACACCGCTGGCGGTCATCAAGGCATCCTCATCCTCCCTGCTCGATAGCTCAGTTGCCTGGGATGCCGATTCGCGGTCGGAATTTCTGCTTGCCATCGATGAGGAGACCGACCGTCTGGCCCGGATGGTCGACAACTTGCTCGATCTGACCCGCATCGAGGGCGGCACACTCCATCCCGACAAGTCCTGGTACGACATCGCGGAGCTGATGGCCGATGTCGCGAATCGACCCGCGGTGCGCTCGCCCGATCACCCGTTGCGCGTCGACATCCAACCAGACCTGCCGCTGGTCTGCTTCGACTACGTCAAGATCGCGCAGGTGCTGGTCAACCTGATCGAGAACGCCGTCAAATACACGCCGCCGGGGACCCCGATCGTTGTCACCGCGCGCGCGGCGCGGGACGCGGTCGAGCTGGCCGTAACCGACTCGGGACCCGGCATCCCGGCCAACGAACTCGACCGCATCTTCGATCCCTTCTATCGTTCGCCGCGCAATGCCCGCGTTCCGGGCACCGGCATCGGCCTCGCGATCGCGCGGGGATTCGTCGAGGCCCACGGCGGACGGATCCGGGTGGAGAGTCGGCCGGGTGGGGGCGCCTCATTCCGGTTTACATTGCCGGTCGAAACTGCGGACGGTGAGCGCAATGGCGAGTGAACGTGTCCTGATCGTCGACGACGAGCCGCAGATTCGGCGGGCGCTGCAGACCGCGCTGGCCGGGCATGGCTACGATGTTGCCGTTGCCTCGGATGGCGACACGGCCATGACCCTGATCGGGGCGCACCCGCCCGACGCGATCGTGCTCGATCTCGTCATGCCCGGGATGGACGGATTCGCCGTCCTGCGCGAGATCCGGAGCTGGTCCGAGGTGCCGGTCATCGTGCTCTCCGCGCGCGGACAGGAGCAGGACAAGGTCTCCGCACTCGATCTCGGCGCCGACGATTACCTGACCAAGCCGTTCGGTATGGCTGAGTTGTTGGCGCGTGTGCGCGTCGTGCTCCGCCGCGGCGCAACCACGCATGACACGGTGATCGCCTTCGGCGACGTCGTGATCGATCTCGTCGCCCGGGTGGTGACCAAGGTCGGAGCGGAGGTGCACCTGACGCCTCGGGAGTACGATCTGCTGCGCACGCTGGCCGCCAACTCAGACAAGGTGCTGACCCATCGCTACCTGCTCGAGAACGTCTGGGGCGGCTACGCGAGCGAGAACGCCCAGCAGCTCCGGGTCTACATTAATTACCTCCGCCGCAAATTGGAGGATGACCCGGCCCGGCCGCAGTGGATTGTCACTGAGCCCGGCGTCGGCTACCGCCTGAGAACAGCCGGCCAGAACCCGCCGCCGTAACACGACCCCGGCTCCGGGCGCCGCCATCCCCGGAAACACAAAGCCGGCCACGCAGGCCGGCGTCAACGCACACATGCTCCTGGGACCCCTCACCAGGCGGCTCACAACACGACGAAATATTCAGCCATCCCGCAGCGCCAGCCAACCGCTGCGCTAGTCGTGGGATACATCGCCTGGTGACAACCTTAGTGTACGGACACTGTCAAGAGGGGGGAAAGCTGTAGAGGACACGGTAGCTGCGAACGACGTGTCAAAGATCTGCGCATCCCGCGGAGACGTTGTCTCCGGTAGGCAGTGCGTCGCCGGACGAGGCGACACAGCCCAGCCGGGATATTCTGATGCCACGTCGAACCAGGCTCATCGTTCTTCAATTGTCGCAGGCTCCCCACCCGCACCTGCCCCATCGACCAGACTGGCTGCGGCCGGACGACGGCACGCCGGAGATCTTCGCCGAGATGACGCTCGGCGAGCACCTGATCGAGCTGCGCACGCGCATCGTGCGCGCCTGCCTTTCGGTGGGCGGCGCGTTCATCATCGGATTGGTGCTGGCGGTGCCGATGCTGAACAAGATGCAGCATGACTCGCAGGCGACAGCGGGGTTCGACATCCGCTCGCCGGTCGATCCAATCACCATCTATGTGAGAGTCGCCGCCTACATCGCGCTCGGGCTGGCCTTCCCACTCATCCTCTACCAGCTGCTGGCCTTCGTCTCTCCCGGGCTAACCCGGAGGGAGAAGCGGGTGGTCTACAGCGCGATCCCATTCGTCGCCATTCTGGCAATTCTGGGCGGCTCCTATGGCTTTTTCATCGCCGCGCCGCGGGCGTTGTACTTCCTCAGCCACTTCATGCCACACGTCTTCATGTGGCAGCCGGACGGCCCCGAGGTCATCACCTTTTACCTGACGCTGATGCTCGGGCTGGCTCTGGCGTTCCAGATCCCGGTCGTGATGTTCATCCTGGCCAAGATCGGTATCGTCAGCCCGCAGAAGATGGCGAAAGTGCGCAAGTACGCCTTCATCGTCATCCTCATCGTAGCGGCCGTGATCACACCGAGTACCGACCCGTTCAACATGACGATCGTGGCGGTGCCGCTTTATCTGCTCTACGAGTTCGGTATCGTGATCGCCCGGATGTTCGCGAAGTCGCCCATGATCTCCATCCCGCCGCCGACGGAAGACACCGCCTGAGGCAGCCTGCCTGGACCGCGAGGATGCCGGGTCCATCGCAGCGAGGGGGTCCGGCCGGGGATGTTGGCTGGTCATCCCCGGTCGGACATGCACACGGGGCTAGGGGGACCGTGGCCTGCGGTTTTTACCACTTTCGCCAAGCTGAAGTGTTCGAATACGCTACAGACAGGTGCACAGGTTGTCCGAACAGCCAGTGGGAGCCGGTGCGGCCTAGATTTCGTCGGACCGCAT
>DASQCG010000145.1:0-4140 GCA_035634825.1 Thermomicrobiales bacterium
CGCAGTCGGGCACATCACGATGCCAAGCGGCGAGTTGCCGAGACGCGGTCATCAGTACCCACCGACCAAGCTGGGCCTGAAGGCCCATTTCCTCGACTAGCCCGAGGAACTCGCCGGGTGAAACCAGGCCCAGACCCGGTCGCTGCCAACGCACCAACGCTTCCATGCCAGCGATCCTGGCCGTTGCCAGTTCGACCACGGGCTGGTAGTGGAGCACGAACTCGTTGCGCTCCAACGCGCCGCGTAGATCGCGTCGCAGATCCATGCGGATCTGGGTCTCTTCATGCATCCGAGGCTCGAAGACCTTATAGCTCCCCTTCGCCTCGGACTTGGCGCCGTACATCGCGAGATCGGCGTTGCGCAGGAGTTCGGTCGCCTCGCCATCGTCGGACGTTGCGCAGGTGATGCCGATGCTGGCTCGGACGGCAACCTCGGTGCCATCGACGAAGAAGGGCACCTTCAGGCCGTCGATGACGCGCGTCGCCGCGGCGACCGCGGTCGCGGAATCGCCGACGTCCTCGAGCAGCACGGCGAACTCGTCCCCGCCCATCCGGGCCAGTGTGTCGGCGCTGCCGAGGCACCCCCGGATCCGCTGCCCGACCGCTCTCAGCATCTCGTCGCCGACCGCGTGGCCGAGACTGTCGTTCACTGTCTTGAAGTCGTCGAGGTCGATGAACAGCACCGCCACGAGCCGCGGCGCGTGAGACCCCAACTCGAGGGCGTGATCCAGGCGATCCTTGAAGAGCTCGCGATTCGCGAGACCGGTCAGGGAATCGTGCAGCGCCTCGTGGCGCAATTGGCGGTCGAGACGTGCCTGCGCGAATCGTTGTCCGGCCATGACCCAGGCAACGCTCTCGCCCAGTGCCAGGCACACCGGCCCCACGAGCAGCAGCGACGCCATCGACGCCAGCGATGCTTGGCCGGTGCTGATGAGCGGTAGAACGTATGCGGCGACCAGGAGCGGCCCGAAGAGGAGAGCTGTGCCCCGCGGGTGGGCGAGGCCCAGGTACGCGAATGCAAGGACGAAGTACATCGCGTATCGGAATGGCTCGGCCGCGGTGAAGTGGTTGTACAGCGCGATGAGCGGAAATGCCGCAACGACCCCGAACAGGGTCGCCGATCGTGGCCACCGCTGCCACGGCAGGAACCAGGCGACCACCCCGACAACGACTGCGGTGCCGCCGGTAAAGAGGACGCCAGGCACGTTGGCCGGGGTCGGTGGCAGCAGCGAGCTGAACAGCCCGACCAGACCGCCCATGACATACAGGGCAGCCATCAGGCGGCCCATCAGGTGGAGCGAGTGGTCCACCGACGCGCCGCGGCGCACAAGCGGCCCCGCTGTCATGGATCCACCGTACGAGTACCCGCCCGACGGCACCATCGCCTCTTCGATGGCCCGCGCGGTACGAAGGTCCCCCGCGGACGATCGCCCAAATGGACGGCGGTGCCCCGGAGCACCCTGTCTGCGGCGCCTCGGTGCGGACGCGCACCGAGGCGACCGGGACCACGAAGCTGACTGATTGCGCCGAGCTGGGCCGGCATCGATAGTCCGGGCGCGTGAATCGCGCACGTACGAACAACGATCGTTCCGGGCGATCAGACGCTGCTCCATCTGTTCGAGGCGACCTCGTCGGACGCACTTCAGGACGCGGTTCGTGCAGCCGCGCTCGAGTGCGACCGGATCGTCGAAGTCATCGAAGCTTCGGCCGAACGTCTGGATGGGACCTCGATCAGCGCGTCACGACGTCTTCGACGCCCTAGGCGCCAGGACTGGGTTTCACGAACCGCCGAATGAAGGCGAGGGACATCTCGGCGACATCCTTCCAGCCGGCATCGATGGTCAATGCGTGACCGCGACCCGCGATCTTGGCGATCTCGGTCACACCTGGATTTCGCTTCTGTCGGGCGAACGAGGCGTTGGCGATCGACCAAGGCACGACGTGATCAAGCTCGCCGTCGATGATGAGTAGGGGTCCACGATCGGGGTTCTTGGTGTCGACCTTGGCTTCAGTCCACGGGTTGAGATTGGCGGCCGCCGCCTGGAAGAGTGGCTCGCCCGGTGCGGGCACGGCGTATGTCTCATGGAGCTGCTTCGCTTCGTCCTCGCTCACCGCGTTCGCGAACGCGTAGCGGAACTGCTCGTAGGTCAGGGAAACCGCCCGGTTGTAGTTCAGCGGGTTTCGAAGCACCGGCGACGCAGATCGGAGCGCCGATATCGGCAGGGGCAGCACGCCACGGAACGGCGCAGGGTCGATGGCCACCGACGCGGCCGACAGGCCACGCCCGGCAAGGATCTGGGTCATCAAACCACCGAAGGAATGGCCGATCACGGCCGGCTTGGTGCTCAGCTTGCGGATGACTTCATCGAGGTGATCGGCAACTTCCTTGATCGACTTCTTGGCGAGGACCTCTGGGTGCGCCTTGGCCTCGGAGACGGTCTCGGGATCGTCGGGCCAACCGGGCGCGAGGGTCGCATAGCCGGCCTCCTGGTAGAACGCACGCCATCGGTCCCAACTGCTTGGCAGCAACCAGAGGCCGTGGACGAACACGACCGGGGTCCGGCCCGATGCATTCGCATCGCTGACTTGCTGGGCTTCGTGCTCTGTGATGACGGCCATGAGTCGCCCTCCGTCCTCCTCCGGCCGGGGCGGCACCCCAGCGACCATCCTGGACGGTCCAGTGTGCGCCCGGCGGCTATTGCGCGCGCGAGCGACCTACGAGCTACCGGGTGAGGACGGCGACCCCCGCCTGATCATCCGGGGGGCGCTGATGACCAAGATCGAAGCAGTCAGAACCGCGATGATCGGGCCCGAGATCATCGGGGTCGGAGGTGCCTGGCCGGGCGCCACGCCTATGGCTAGCGTGAGGACGGCGACCGACGTAGCCCAGATCGGGAGGATCCACATCAGCCACCAGGCCCATGACTGCCCGCGGCGGTACGCCGTGAGCGCGACAACGCTGAGCAGGGTGCCGATCACGATGAGGTCGATGCCGCTGCTGCGAGCCTGGAAGTCCGCCAAGCGATAAGCCTGCGGGCTCGAAGCCTCGATATCCGCGGCCGTCATCCCACTGATCCCGAGCGGCACGCTTGGGTCCTCTCTGATGCCAAGCATCACGGGCCAGATGCCGATCAGCGCAATGAGGACGGATATCGTCATCAGCAGCCACCACGCCTGCCGTTGCAGTCAGAGCATCGTCACCTCCTTGGATCGGCGCGAGCGTTCCCTCATCCGAACGGCTTTAGCACCATGTCGGCGATGATCAACCCAAGGATCAGCGCGTCGATCGCCACGATCAGGGTAAGCCGCGAACCAAGCAATTCCCCCCAGTCGGACCGGTTCTCTCGTGTCCCATCGCCGAGCCGCACGAGGTACGGGGCACTGACGACGCCGCCGTAGATGATCAGCGCGGCGAATAGGGCATACGCGATGAGCAGCCACGGCGCCAGCAGGTTGAACCCGCCCGTCAGGCCGGCACCGATCCCGAGCAATGCGCCGAGGATCCCCAGGGGCGGGACGGCTCGCCCCGTCCGACCGTACATCCGTGCGATCGGTCCCACCGCGCTTTCCTGCCCGGTTCGCGCCGCCGCCAGCGTCAGGATCTGCGGCCCCGAGTGGAACGCGACCACCGCGAACATCGTGAGGATATGGAGAAACACGAGCGGGGAATGGAGCATGTGCGGCCGCCGTTCTCACTAGGGTCAGTCACTAGAGTGAATGACTAGTGAGCGACTACGGTACGATGGCAGCCGCCATGTCACCTGTCAAGAGATCGCCCGAGACGAAACCGACGCGCCGCGATCGCGCCAAGTCGACCAGGCTGCGCATCATCAAGGCCGCCTACGCGCTGTTCTGTGAGCGCGGGTACGCGGGCACCACGATGGCCGACATAGCCGAGGCAGCCGGCGTTGCCGTCCAGACGGTCTATTTCACCTTCCACACCAAGAGCGAGCTGCTGAGCCGAACCTACGACTTTGCCGTCCTCGGCGAAGACGAGCCGCTTCCACCCGAGCAGCAGACCTGGTACGCGAGCATGGTCGAAGAGTCCGACCTGACCGCGGCCGTGCGGCATTTTGTGGAAGGGGTCGGCGAGATCCTCGGCCGCGCCACGCCCCTCGATACGGTCGTGCGCGCAGTGGCT
>DASQCG010000146.1:0-5503 GCA_035634825.1 Thermomicrobiales bacterium
ACGGTCACGATCACGGCGACCGGCGGCGGGGCCTCCCCGACGTGTACCTTCGTCGTGACACCGTAGTTCAGAGCGCGACGCGTTCAACGAAACAGGCGGGGCGGATTCGCAAATCCTGCCCCGTCCATGTTTTTGGCAACGTCAGATAAGGGAAGCTGAACAACTGTGCTATAGAATTGATAGCATCGGGTTGTTTTTCGCGCGGGAGAGCGCATGAGCACGGCGGCCGCCCCTTCCAATCGATATATCCGGCAGGAGATCCTGGGCGTAGTCGGTCCGACCGGGCAGGAGCGGTTGGCGCGGGCGCACGTCGCCCTAATTGGCGCCGGCGCGCTCGGCAGTACGATCGCCGATCTGCTGGTGCGGGCGGGAATCGGGCAACTGACGCTGATCGACCGGGATTACGTCGAGTTGCACAACCTGCAACGCCAAACGCTCTATACCGAAGATGATGTCCGCGAGCACACGCCGAAGGCGATGGCAGCGGCCGAGCGACTGGCCGCGATCAACTCGTCGGTTGAGGTCAAACCGGTCGTGGCGGACGTGAACAGCCTCTCGATCGAGCAGCTGACCGATGGCGCCGATTTTCTCGTCGACGGCACGGACAACTTCGAGACGCGCTACCTGATCAACGATTTGGCGGTGAAGACCGGGCGGCCGTGGGTCTACGGCGGAGTGATCGCCACCTACGGCATGACGATGACGATCATTCCAGGTGAGACCGCCTGCCTGCGCTGCGTCTTTCCGGATGCGCCGGATGCGGGCTCGGCTCCCACCTGCGACACCGCCGGCGTCTTTGGTCCGTCGGTACACGTCATTTCGTCGCTCGAGGCCAGCGAGGCGATCAAGCTGGCCCTCGGCCGGACCGACTCCATCAATCGGTCGCTGGTCTCAATCGACATCTGGTCGATGGACTTGCAGCGGATCCCGGTCGGCGGTCCGCGGCCCGACTGCCCGACCTGCCAGCAGCGGCAGTTCGACTTTCTCGACCGGAAATCGCTCAACCTCGAGACTACGCTCTGCGGTCACGATGCCGTGCAGGTGATCATCCAGCCTCCCGTCAAACTCGATCTGGCCGCTCTTGGTAGGCGGCTCGAGCCGGCCGGCGATGTGATGGTCAACCGGTTCCTTGTCCGCTTCACCGATGCCGTCACCGGCCACGAGCTGACGATTTTCCCGGACGGCCGCGCGATCGTGAAGGGCACGACCGAGCCGCGCGAGGCACGGGCGATCTACGATCGATACGTGGGGTCCTGACCGACAATGATCTACCTCGACAACGCCGCTACCAGCTGGCCCAAACCGGAATCCGTTCGCCAGGCAATCGTCGAGGCGCTGGATCAGTACGGCGCGAACCCAGGCCGATCCAGCCACCAGATGGCAATTCAGACGGCGGAGATGATCTTCAGGACGCGGGCCGGCCTGGCCCGGCTGATCAATGCCGAGGCGCCGGAGCGGATCGCCTTCTGCACCAACGCGACCGACGCCCTGAACCTGGCGATCTTCGGCCTGGTGCGGCCGGGCGACAAGGTCGTAACCAGCTCGATGGAGCACAACTCGGTCCGGCGGCCGCTGCGGCGAATGCAGGACCTTGGGGCCGAGGTGATCACGGTTCAGGCCGAGCGGACGGGCGTCGTCAACCCGGATGCGATCCGGGCGGTCGTCGATGGCGCGAAGTTGATCGCAATCACGCACGGCTCGAATGTCAACGGCGCGATCCAACCAATCGCAACGATCGGCCGAATTGCTCGTGAGGCCGGCGCACTGTTGCTTGTCGACGCCGCGCAGACGATTGGGGCGATGCCGATCGATGTCCGGGAGATGCAGGTCGATTTGCTCGCATTCCCCGGCCACAAGTCGCTCCTCGGCCCAAGCGGCACCGGCGGTCTCTATATCGGCGAGCGGGTCAATGTCGCCGATCTGGAGCCGCTGCACGCCGGCGGAACCGGATTGCGGTCGGAAGACGACATGCAGCCGCTCGAATTGCCGTACCGATATGGGTCAGGAACGGTCAATACGCTGGGGATCGCCGGACTGGCTGCCGGTCTCAAACACGTCATGACCCTTGGCATCGACCAGATTCAGGCGCATCATGGGGAGAGGCGGGCACGTCTCGCCGCCGGCATTGCCGAGTCCGGCGCGACGATGTTCGAGCCAGAGCAGTCCGGCGCGGCTGATGTCGTCTCATTCGGTATCCCGGGTTGGCAGCCGGCCGATGTCGGCAGCGTCCTCGACCAGGCATTCGGAATCGCCTGCCGAACCGGATTGCACTGCGCTCCTGGAGCATGCGCAACAATCGGCGCAGGGCCGAATGGGACAATACGGTTCAGTCCCGGCCTGACCACGACGGTCGAGGAGATCGATGCCGCGATCGAAGCAGTCGCGGCGATCGCGAGTGAAGCAATGGTGCGGTCATGAATGACCCGAATAGCAGCCCCAAACGATCGCGGCTCGAGGACGAGGTTCTCGAGATCCTTGAACGGACCGATCGCAAACCGCCACTGACCGCAAGGGCGCGCGCCTGGGGCCGGACGACGCGAACCCAGATCCTGAAATGGCGCTCGCACGTGGGGTGGTTGGACACGGCCTGGGGCTGGTTCGGCATCGCGTTCTTCCTCTTCGTTATCGGCGGCTGGGTCGCCAAGGACAGCGGTCTCTTGCAGCAGGTGATCCAGATCGCGGGGATCGTTGCCATTGGTGTCGCGATTTTCCGGCTCGTGCGGCCCGGCGCAGGCCAAAGTCGCAAGATGTGGCGCGGTCGCCAGATCGACCTCAAGAAACCGGGCGTGGAGCTCGGCGACAAGTTCGACGATTGGCGCAAGGGCCGATAACTCGGACAGTCGTGACGCCTAGACTCAGTGCCTGATATCGGCGATCTCTGGGACCTGCGAACGGATTCTCGTTTTCAATCTACAGAGCGGACAAGTGGTGCGTCCGGGGAACCGGCCGATGGGAAGACGTCGCCGCTTGTGATTGCGCGGCCGTGGAGGAGCGAAGCACCCGACATCGGCTTTCCTCCGGCCAGTTGCCCCTGCTCGATTACAAGCGCCTGACCGTCGCCACAGACGATGGCCGGTTTGCCGGTAATCACCCGGATGAATCCCGGCTGATTCGATTCGCCTTCTGGCGAGGCCACCGACGCCTTGTGGATCTGCAGCGGCGTGTCGTTAATCAAGGTCCAGGCGCGCGGCCACGGCCACATGGCGCGAACCTGCCGCTCGATCTGGTTGGCCGATTGCCGCCAGTCAATTTGGCCGTCCGCCTTGGTCAGAGGGCGGACGACGGTCGCACCGGCCGGCTGCGGATAGCTTTCGATCCGGCCGGAGATGAGGTCCGGGATTCGCTCGACCGCAAGCTGCGCGCCGATTTCCGCGAGCCGCGCGGTCAGCGACTCAGTTGTATCGGCCGGCACGATCGGCGTCTTCGCGACCGCCACCATCGGGCCAGTGTCGAGGCCGCGCTCCATCATCATCAGGGTCACCCCGGTTTCGGAGTCCCCGTTCAAGATGGCAGCCGGAATCGGTGCCGCGCCGCGATAGTGCGGCAGGATCGACGCGTGCAGGTTCAGACAACCGTACTCAGGCATATCGAGGATCGGCCGGCCGAAGATCAAGCCATATGCCGCGACCACAAACAAGTCGGCATCCAGCGCCCGCAGCTTCGCCCGCGCATCTTCATCCCGCAGGGTAGATGGTTGCATGATCGGCAAACCGAACTCCTGCGCGGCACCCTTGACTGCCGGGGCGACGAGCTGGTGACCACGCCCGGCCTTGCGGTCGGGCTGGGTAACGACCATCCGCACATCGAACCGCGCATCCGCCGCCAATGTGCGCAGCGTCGGAACCGCGTAGGGCGGCGTCCCGAAGAAGGCCAGCGTAATCTGCCGTGAATGCGCCAAAACCGCCATCTCCCCCCATCACCTCGACCGCACAAAACGCAAATCGTACAATCCGCGCATCATGTCAATTCGGCGCACTGAACCTTCTCACCGGTCCAGACTCGATTGGCTGGCTCTGGTGGCTATCCTCATCAGTGCCTTCTCGCTGCGTGTCTTCGATCTGAACTGGGATCAGGGCAAGTTCCTGCACCCCGACGAGCTGTTCGTCACGATCCG
This sequence comes from Thermomicrobiales bacterium, assembly GCA_035634825.1. Classification (GTDB taxonomy): domain Bacteria; phylum Chloroflexota; class Chloroflexia; order Thermomicrobiales; family UBA6265; genus DASQCG01. The sequence goes on from DASQCG010000146.1 coordinate 4,115, forward strand.
CTCGAATGACCAGATCCATTTCGATTGGCCGCTGAACTGGGACCAGATCCGGAACCCAGATACCTCGCCCTTCAATCCCCGCAACAAGACCTGCGGCGACCAGCAGAACTCGGTCTGCAACTACTCATACGGAGCCATGCCGCTCCTGATCACCGACTTCGCGGCCGAAATGCTGGCCAAAGCGACGGGCACGCCGTGGGACAACTTCGATCACGTGCCGCGGGTGGGCCGGGCGATCTCGGCGTTCGTGGACACCATAACGGTGTTCCTGATCTTCCTGGTTGCGACGCGATTGTTCAATCGAAAGGTTGGGCTCCTTTCCGCGGCGATCTACGCGGCGACGCCACTCGCGATCCAACTCTCTCATTTCTATACCACCGACATCTGGATGGCCTGCTTCGTCACCTTGACGCTCTGGTGCTCGCTGCTGGCCCTGGACCGGGAACGGCACGGCTGGTTTGTGCTCGCGGGCGCTGCCTTCGGCTTCGCGATGGCTTCCAAGGGGAGCAGTCTGCTGCTGGCAGGCGTGGTCGCGCTGGCGGCGGTGGTCGTCGCCTACCGGTCGTTCGACCGCGACGATCCGGCGTCGGCGTTGACGAGCGCGATCACACGGTTGACCGTGAGCGGCGCCGCGGCTATCGCTGCCTTCGCGGTCTTCGAGCCATATGCGCTGATGCGGATGCAGGTCTACATCGATCAGCTACGCGAGCAGCAGCAAATGTCGAGCGGCGCGATCGACTTCCCCTTCACCCGCCGCTATGTGGGCACGACACCGATTGTCTACCAGCTCGAGCAGATTACGAAATGGGGCATGGGGCCCGTCGCGGCGATTCTCGGCTTCGTCGGGATCGGGCTGATGGCTTGGTGGTGCCTGCGCAACCGGCGGTCGGACATCCTGCTGATCCTGGTGTGGCTGGGATTGCAATCAATCGTGATCCTGACCCCGCAAGTGAAGTTCCTGCGGTATCAGATCCCGATCGTGCCGGTGATGGCGATCGGAGGCGGCGCGGCAATCTGGACCGGCTTCCGGTGGCTAAGCAAGCGCTGGAACCGGGGTCTGGGAACCGCCTTCGCGACCGCCTGCCTGGCCGGGATCGCCGTTTGGACGATCGCGTTCATGTCGATCTACTCAGGCGACCACCCCCGAATTGCGGCCTCGAAATGGATCTACGCCAACGTGCCGATGGGCAGCTCGGTCTCGTCCGAGAGCTGGGACGACTCACTCCCGGTCTCGTTCGGGCCGATGCTCAACCGCGGCGATATGCAATACAGCGAGGTGTCGTTCGACATCTACGGAGACCGCCCGCAGCAGGAGGTTGCCGACTACCTCTACAAGCAGCTTGAGCAGTCTGATTATGTCGTCCTGTCTTCCAACCGGCTGATGGAGTC
>DASQCG010000147.1:0-5532 GCA_035634825.1 Thermomicrobiales bacterium
AATATCGTCCGATGGACCGACGCGACTCCTGTCGACGCGCTCCGCATGGCCGGCGAGGTACCCGCCCGCGCGCTCGGCCTGCCGGATCGCGGTCGAATCGTGCCTGGAGCCATTGCGGACATTGCGCTCTTTGATGACGCCCTCACCGTTCAGGCGACGATCGCTCGTGGCCGGGTCGTCTATCAACTCTCCTGACCACGGCCGTTTACCCGGTTCGGCATCGTTGAACATCGACACACGGCAAGTGGGGTATTCTTTTCCACCGTGACATTATTTCCCGACCATCAGCCCTGCAGAGTTAGTTGTTTCGCAGTACGATCTACTGTGGTTATGGAGCAGTTTCGAAGCGTTGAATCCGGACTCCGGATCCAGGTATCGAACCGGGGCATTAGCATTACCTCGGGTCGAGCCCGATGGACGGCGTCAACGCAACCCGTCGAACGCAGGAAGGACGTTTCCAGACCCATGACCGGGGGACGGCAGACACGTTGACCGATCAAACGAAACGCACGTGTCCGGAATGTGGCAACCGCGTCGGTGACACAGACAAGTTTTGTGCCGCCTGTGGTAGCGCTTTGCCTGCGATCGGCGCTCCTCTCACCGCGACCGGTACTGTCAGCGATGCCCGCACGATTCCGCGCCACCGCCTCGGCGGCACGGCGTATCTGGCCACCATGCCCGATACATCTGATCAGACCGACGAGGTCAGCGCGGTCCTCGCCACATCGATCGATCCCACACAAGTCACCGGATCTGCGTCCACCCCGTCACGCGCACGTTCCCGTAGCGGCTCTCGGCGCAAGCGTCGCCGCCGCTGGTACCGGCGACCGGTTCTCGTCGTGCCACTCGTCGCGCTGATGCTTCTGGTGACAGTCGGCGCCGGGTTGGCCTGGCGCGCGACGTCGACGGTCAACTCGCTGCAGGCCGTCAGCACCCCTCCGCCCTCGGTGGATGTCGCCGCCGATGAGGAGGACATGGTCGATTCTGGCGGGGGACCCGCTACCCCGGTCAGCGTTGACACCGAACCGGCCAAACAGGCCCTGGTCGATGCCGGATACACTCCGAAAGATAATGGCGGGGTCGTCGGTCGCGTTCGCGTGATGAGCGATGTCGCCCAGGGCGCGTCGGTTGCCGCCGGCATCGCGAATGCCAGCGCCGAGCCGATGACTATCCTCATCATGGGCGTCGATGCTCGCCCCGGTGACGCGATCGATATTGGCGTGCGCCCGGATGTCCTGATGGTCGTCCGTCTCGATCCCAATGCGGGTGGCTGCCGGCTCATGTCGATCCCTCGCGATACCCGAACGGAGCTCCCGGGATATGGGCTCTCAAAGGTGAACCATGCCCTCGCGGTCGGGGGTATTCCGTACCAGCTGATGGTCACCGAGAAGCTGCTCGGCATCAAGATCGACCATTACGCGCTGATCAACTTCGAAGGCTTTCGCGAACTTGTCGACGCGGTTGGCGGCATCCCCGTCGATGTCCCCAAGACAGTGACGAAGGAAGGCGTCACCGTCGAGGCCGGTCACCAGACGTTGGACGGCAAACAGGCGCTGGCCTACGCGCGCTATCGCGACAAGCCGACGGAAGGAGACGCCGGTCGCATCAAGCGGCAATGGGCAATTCTCCGTGGCCTCGGCGAGGTCGGCAAGAACAGCGACCTGATCGGCGAGATGAACAGCATTCTGCCCGCCCTCGAGTCGCATATTCGCAGCGACATGACGCCATCCGAGATGATCAGCATTGCCAAGACCTACAGCGCCGGGTGCGACGCCAACTCAGTCGAGCCGACGATGATGGCCGGCACCAGAGTCAAGCTGAAGGACCCGATCCTCCAGCAAATCGTCTACTACAACATCGTCGATGCGGCGATCGTCCGACGAGATGTCGATGAGCTCATGAATCGCACCGGGACGCCATGACGGCGCGCAAGCCTGCAATTAGTCGTTCGGGGAGGGGAACGGCAACATGCTAGTATTTGGTACAGGGAGCGACAAACAGGCGGCGTGCGATGGGTCGGGACTCGACCAGTGGCCATGATTTTGCCGTTCGAGGACATCGCGGGATTGAGAGAGCACGGGGAGGACCCTACGGTATGACAAAGCTTGAACTGATCGATGCCTACGCTGCGGGTCGTGTTGACCGCCGCGATTTCGTCGCCCGGCTGACAGGACTCGGCATTTCGGCCGCCGCGGCACTGGCCTATGCGCAGAGCTTCGCGCCCTCGGCAAGTGCGGCGTCGAGCCGCGGACGCAATGGCTACGTCGTCCGCATGCAGGACTCGGCCTCCGACAACGAATACGGCACTCCCGTCGGCATCTGCCAGGCTCTCGATGTCCTGATCGACGTCACCCAGCGGATGATCGATCGACTCGCAGCGATGACCAGCCTCAACAAAGGCCTGCGCAATGTCATGAACCGCATGCAGCAGCGCCTCGAGTTGCTGCAAGAGCTCGAGACAACGTTCTGCGAATCGGCCAGAACAGGCTCAATGGCAGCCGGCGTCGTCACCCGCCTGGCTCAAAACTCGAATAGCGAGAAGCAGGCGCGCGAGGACCTGGTGACATACTCCGAAACTGTCGCCTCTATCTACACCTATGTGGTCCCGACGGTGGACGAGATCGAGCACCGCACGACGCTGACATCGATTGCCATGGCGATCTCGCACGAAGTCGCCAACATCCGCCGGATCATCGGCGAGGATATGTCGGAGGAGCTGATGCTCGAGCCAATGTCTCCTGAAGACGGATACGCCATCCTCGACGAGCTCGACTCCCAAACCGTGTAACCCAACGGTTTCAATCTGACCGAACGAACGGCGCTGGAATAATCCGGCGCCGTTTCACGTTGCCGCGGCGTGGCCGTCACGGCATCCACGATCGCCAGTCTGCGCCTCGGACCCGTGAGCTCCTTGCCGATCGCCGCATTCCCTCGCCTCTCAAGGCCGGACCCGACGCCGCGGACCACGCTTCCTGCCGGATCACGATCGGCTCGTCAGGCGCTCCGTGCACCGAGATCCTGTCGACCGAGCGCGCCTCCTGTACCTCCCGTACCAGCCCCCACAGCGCAAACAGGCTGATCGACGTCCTGGCCGACCCGGTGACCGTTGCCCATTTGAGACGAGCAACTTGGGCCAACGCGCCCGCTCGACCCACCGCCTTCTTATTGTTCGGAGGGATCACTCCAACCAGGCTGTGGCCCGATCCGGCAATGAAATCATCCACCCGCAACTGGGTAATCGCCGACCCCAACGCCCGGATTCGCGGACCGATCGCAACCTCCTCGCCGGTGAGCACGTCGAGGAGCGCCGCATCCAGGCGCGCCGACAGGTGGCCCGGCAACGCCACCGCAGTCTCCGGTGATAACGTCAGGAGTTGTACGCGCCCGGAAACGGCGTCCGCTCGGAGCACGCCCAGGTTCACATTGGCCTCGCCGTGCGTCACGATCGCCACCGTCCGCACCGGCTGACCCATGAACGCCGTCAGCTTCCCCGGCGCCGGCCGTGCAATCTCGAACCACATCCCGGCCCAGCTCGCGACCGCGCCGAGCCGGACCAGACTGCGCACCTCCGCGTAACGTGGGAACAGGCTCGGCTCCGCGTTGCGCACGTTTTCCTTGATCGAGCGCAGCCGCCGCGTCAGGTGACCGATACCACGTCGCTTCAGCGCCGGGTTCCAGAGCATTCGACCCGCCGCGCGGTGCTCCTCGACGAAGAGCCGACCCCATCCGCGACCCCGCACGAAGTGGTGCCGCACCAGCTTGCCCACTGTCCGGCACGGGCTCCGATGCGTGATCGTCACTGCCGGGTCCCGGAACGCCACGTACCCCTTTCGCACCAGCGCCCGGTTGACCGCCGTGTCCTCGCCCGTCCGCACGCCCTCCGGAAATCCGCCGACTTCAAGCAGCGGCAAGCGCGCGTACGAGCAATGCGCCGGCGGACCGTTCAGCTCGGTCGCCCGCTGACCCGGCAGATTGATGTGGTGATCGAGGAAATACGACGCCCATCCCGCCCGCGTCTCGTTCCCGTTCAGCGTCACGCCCGTCACCATCGCGTAACCCCGCCGGTGGGCCGCCACCCGCGCTGCCAGGCTCCCCTGCGGCAACTCGACATGCGAGCCGGGGAACGAGATGAACCGGCCCCGCGCCACCCGTAGTCCCGCATTCCGCGCCTCGCCAGGCAGCGCCGGACGGTCCAGCTCGATCAGCTGCACGGCCGGGAATTGCTCTCGCACGATTTGAGCCGTCCGGTCCGTGCCGCTCGCGACCACGATCACCTCGAACGGCTCCGGACACTCCTGCCCGACCACCGCCGCCACGCTCCGGGCGATCGTCGCTTCGTCGTTCCGCGCGATGATCACCGCCGAAATCACCGGCGCATCCGCTCGTCCGCCCTCCAGCGACTCCGCCAGCAGCTCGTCATCGACGCCCGACGCCGCCAGCAGCACCGGCATATCCGCCGGCCGCGGCTCCCACCGCCGCAGCGCCGCGGCATCCGGCTCATCCAGCAAATGCGTGTAACTCGACTGGTACGCCCGAGTCGCATCCGCCTCCAGGTACTTCGCGAACCGGATCAGCCGCCGCTCCGACGTCATCCCGCCGAAATGCTGGATCCGCAGCGTCGTCCGGATCCAGCGCGTGCGCGGGATCGCCGTCGGCACCGGCACGAAATGCAGCCGCTGATCCGGAAACCGCAGCCCGGGCTGATACGCGAAGAGCCGGTAGACCCACTGGTACCGCGGCAGGTAATGATCCGCATCGCCCCGCATCGGCACATGCCGGAACCCGTACCCGCACCCCGGCAGCGCATCCGTCTCGAGAAACGCCCGCAACGCCGCCGCATCCGTCGGATCGATCCGCTCATCCGCATCGAGCGACAGGATCCACTCCGGTTCCAGTGCCGCAGCCGCCTGAAGCAGCCGGTTCCGGTTCGCGGCGTCGTCCCACCCGCGGTAATCCTCCCGGACCGGATTCGTCAGCAGCACCTCGACCAGCGGCTCCGCGGCCAGGATCTCCCGCGTTGCGTCCGTACTCCCGTCATCCAGCGCCACGACGGCATCGCAGAGACCCCGCACGGAGTCGAAGAACCCCGCCAAATCCTGAGCCGCATTCCGTACCGGCATCAGCACGACCAGAAAACGAGACATCCCGGCTCCACCAACCGCAAAACACGCCAATCACCAAACAGCATACCGGCCTACCACGAGCGGCGACGATTCGTAATCGTCTAGTACCGAAGTGCCTGTTGGGCAAATACACCTGTTTCATTCCTTGAATTCGTGCTAATACGCCACTAAAATCATCCCAGCGAGAAAGAAATCCGAATTCCGGAGAACCGGTTTTGCAACGCAGCAACCGACGGAGCGGCTTCTCATCAAACCCCGTTCTGCATCGGGCACATGGCTGTACCGAATCATTCCGAAGAACAACCGCGGAAAGATCCGACGCACATTGGCTGATTTGTGCTTTTGGTTGGTAATATCGAAACACGATATAGAGTGACTCGTCTCGGACGACTGTGAATTCACGCGCATG
>DASQCG010000148.1:0-3791 GCA_035634825.1 Thermomicrobiales bacterium
GGCGTCGAAGGTGTCCGCCACTGCGAGAATGCGGGCACCGAGCGGAATAGCCGCGTTCTGGAGCCCATCGGGATATCCGGAGCCGTCCCAGGCCTCGTGATGGTGGCGCACCAGCGGCACGCCGACATGGTATGACGCGAACCGACTGATGAAGTCGGCGCCGAGCCCGGGATGACGCTCCATCTCGCGCCGCTCGCCGTCTGTCAGCCGTCCCGGCTTGGTCAGGATGGCCGGATCGATTGCGATCTTGCCGATGTCATGGACGAAGCCGGCGCTCTCGATTGTGTCTGCTTCCTCGTTGGTCAATCCCAGATCCAGCGCGATGGTGCGGGCAAGGGAGGCCACGCGCCGGGAGTGCCCGGCCGTGTAGGGATCCCGCAACTCGATCGCCTCGACCATGTTCTCCAGTGCCGCCCGGATGTCTTCACGCAGCTGCACGTTTGCGGCAATCGAACGGCGCATGAGCAGCATCGGGACAGCAAGCACCGGGATCATGACCGGCTCTGTGACGGCCACATAGGCAGCGACCAAACCGAGCGCACAGAGGACGATGTGGGCGATGAAATCGTCCGGGGCGGTGACAGCCATGATCCGCCATGGCCGGGTCCCAAGCTGGAGGCTCGTGCAGACCGTGATTAATGCCGTGTTCGTCAGATAGAGGATTAGCGCCGCACCGATGATCGCACCCACCGCGCCAAACGGACCCACCTGCGGGCCGAGCCAGCCGAACTGCTTCGTCGCGCCGAAGAAGACTGCCGTGAGGGCAACGTACAGTCCCTGCTGGGCGGCATTGAAGAGGGCCTCGAGCGGATCGTGCCGGCTGCGGAACAGGCTTGCCTGCCCCGCCCCGGCAGCGAGTAGGGCGAGCAGGCCCGGCAGGCCCGACGGCAGGACGAGGACCATCGCCACGTGCGCAGTTGCGGAGAGTGTTAGCTGCGTCTTATGGGTGATGTGGAGCTGATACCGCTCTCCGGCCGCGGCAAGAACAACTAGCAATGCCGCCTCGAGCAGAATGCCGCCGCCAAGCGAGGACGAGGAGCGCACGGCCAACCCGAGCGCGAAGAGTGGTCCAAGCGCGCTTACGGCAATGAGGTAGAGGGCGAGCTTTGCCGGCAATCCCTCGAAAACAGACATGAGATCCGCCCTGCAGCTCCCGTCGACTTCGACTGAGAAATCCTGATTGCGTCCGCACAGACCGGGTGCGGTTATCGGGCAGGACCCAGCCAAGTCGGCATATCCCCAGATATAGCGAGCACCTGATGCGATCCAAATCCCCATCTGGTCACGAATGATTGAGCTCAGCTCGGGGCAGCCCGAAGGCATTCATTGAAATGACACAGGAGCGTGGCAACGGCGCCATGCCCCTGTGTCAGGTCGGGTTTTGCGGGCGGCGGGGCAGCCCGTGGACCCGTATTACGGCGCGGCGACGGAGTCCCCGGCCTCCTCCGATTCCTTGGCGGCCTTCTTGGCAGCCTTCTCGGCCTCTTTGGCCGCCTTTTCGTCGGCTTCGCGGGCTTCTTTTTGTTCCCTGGTTTCCTCAGGCTTTCTTAGCCGGGTCTTCACCTTGATCCACTTGTTGGTATTGCCGTCCTTGCGGTCTTCCACCTCGACTGTCGTATTGGGCACGAACTCGACGCGGATCGGCAACTTGTCGGTGATGGACGGTACGAAAACCTGAATTTCGATATCGATCTTCTTGTGGTCGTTTTTGAAGTCGGGCGAGTAGTCATAGCTGATGTCGTAGCCGTGGCCGAAGCCGGGATCGGATGACAGGAGGTCTACTCGGCAACCCGTTGGCACCCGGAAGAGCATCTGGATCGGTCCGGTGGTGTCGTAGGTCGTGTCGAGTTCACCGGAGACGTAGACATTGCCGACAAAGCCGTCGACCAGGAATGTCGGGTCGAGCCGACACCAGTTGCGACCGGCAGCGGCCTCGTTTACTACCCGGAGCGCCGGCACTGCCGCAAGCGCTGCTCCGGCGAAGAACTTGAGCGCCTGACGTCGACTGTGAGTCTGCGTGCTGTGATCCATCGAGAATCCTCCCAATCTGATGCGACGGGGCAGCCAGCATCGACATGACCATCATCCTAGGAGGGGTGCCCTAGCCCGGGCTATGACCGGCAGGTGGTCAAATGACCGTGACGCTTGTCCATTCGAACGGGACATTTGGACCAAACCGGGCGGGATGCAAATGGGCGCCGGCAAGCACAAACTCCCTCATCGACAGGAGTCGCGACCGATGGGCCATACCCGGTCGATTGGTCGTTGGCCTACCCTGAATGCGGTACCCCGCTTGTACGAGGCAGGCTCTCCCATGCAGCAAACGGCAGATTCGACCCACGGTCATCCGGCCGATGTTCCGGTCCGGCGAGCTGACTCTGCCTCGACCAGGATGATCATCGCGATTGACCGGTTTATCTACCGCTTTGCCGGGCGATGGCTGTTCGGGTTCAACGTGGTGGTCGGCGCGTATGCATTCGCGGTGATTCTGGCGCCCATCCTGCGCGCGCTCGGATATGGCGGCGCGGCGAAACCGATCTACGGCTTCTTCGGGCTGTTCTGCCATCAGGATCCTGATCGCAGCTTCCATCTGTTTGGGCAGCAGTTCGCATGCTGTGAGAGGTGCGCAGCGATCTACGGCTCGATCGCGCTCTTCGGCCTGCTTTTCGCATTCGGCCGTGGCCAGATTCGCCGCCCGGGGTATATCGCGATGGTGCTGCTGGTCTCGCCGGTCGTGCTGGATGGTATGGCGGTCGGGTCGGGCCTGTACGGCGGCAACGCGGCGATGCGGGTGATCACCGGGTCGCTGTTCGGGCTGGCCACGATCTGGTTCCTCTACCCGCGCTTCGAGGCCGGCTTCGGCACGATCCGCACCCGGATCGAGACCCTCTTCGATCGCCTTGTCGCCCAGGGCCGCGCCAAACCGCTCACGTCATAGCCCGGTTCCCGCAGGGCTGCTCTCAAATCAGATTCTCGATTGCCTGCCTGACGTCACGTTCGATCACGGGAGAGAACCGGGACGGCAGCAGGAAGTAGCGCGTCGATCCGTCGGGTTCATATCCGCCCTCGGCAATCTGGGCGGCGGTCGGGACATACCCGATCATGCCGTTACAGCACGTAACCGGTAGCACACCGCCGGAAAGCGCCTTGGCAAATAGGCCGTACTCCACCACGACCTCGGCGTTCGTGGTCAGCAGGCTGAGCTGATCTGCGATGTCCAGTCGCCGCATCGCCAGCGTTGCCGACGGTTGCCGCAGGGACGAATCCTCGAGGAGCGCCTTGCCCCATTCCCCATCGATCCCGGGTTGCATGCTTGCCGAGATGATCTCCGCGTCGGATGGAGTCGATGCGAATGCCAGCGGTATGTCTCGAGTCTCGGAACGGATCGGCACCGGGGCGAGATGCTCGCCATGGGACGCTCGCATCTCCAGCACCCGATCGGCGAGAGCCAGGCCGTACCGGGTGATTTCGTCCTCTCCACCTGATGCGAATTGGGACCAATGCCGGCCGGCCGGGTTGATGTCTCCGCTGCACCCTTGCAGGAATAGCGACACGGCGCCGGTCCGTTCTTCCAGTGCACACATGGTCGCACCGGGGAACTCGCCTGAAATCAAGTTCGCGGAGGAGATCACCGGATGGCAGGCGTAGTGGACCAGGAAGCTGTGCGGGCTGCCATCGGCCCGCTCGAAGGCGATAACTGACAGGTCGGGGTCGCTCGGGCCGTCTGGATTCGGTGCGAGTTGGAACTCCCCATCGATCCAGGCCCGACGATGCACGCCGAGGTGATGCGA
>DASQCG010000149.1:0-1639 GCA_035634825.1 Thermomicrobiales bacterium
CTGACCGTCACCCTGCCCGGCGAAGTGAACGGCGAGTTGGTCAAGACGGCCGGCCACATCCACAATGATGCACCTGATGGGGTCGGCTACCCTGAGATTTACGATGTAGTCCACGGCCATGCCGCCTTCATCCTGCAGGAGGACGAGCCGCTGCACGTGACCATCATCACGTGCGGTCCGGGCGAGCGGATCCTGATCCCACCCGGAACGAGTCACCTCACGGTCAACGTCGGGAGCGAGCCACTGGTCGTCGCCGATCTCGTCGCCATCGCGTCGCAGAACGATTACGGAGATTTCCGCACTCGCCGAGGCGCGGCAGTCCACCTCTTCCGGGACGGGGACGCCTGGACTGAGCGGATCAACCCGAACTACCCCAATACGCCCGTCTGGCGCGTCCTCGATGGCACCCGTATCGGCGACTTTGCGCCCGGGGACGGCCAGATCTACACCGACGCGATCGCGAACCCGGACGACTACCGATATCTGACCGCGCCCGCACCGCGGCAAGCCGAGATGCAGGCGCTCTGGTCAAATCACGACCGATGAATCTACGCGGTCGGAGTCGCTGACGCCTCCTGTGCCAAGGAGTAGAGCTGATCGACGGTCCGCCAATTGATCAGGTTCCACCACGCGGTCAAGTAGTCCGCCCGCTTGTTCTGGTACTTCAGATAATAGGCGTGCTCCCAGACATCGATGCCGATGATCGGGAAGCCGGCGCCATCCATGACAGGGTTATCCTGGTTCGGCGTCGAGGTTACGCTCAGGGTGCCGCTATTGCTGACGACCCACGCCCAGCCGGAGCCAAACCGCTTCAGCCCCGCCTCGTTGACGGCTGCCTGCATCTGCTCGATCGAACCGAAATCGCGGGTGATCGCATCCACCAGCGCCTGCGACGGCTCGAGGCTCTTCGGCGTCATCAGCTCCCAGTAGATCGTGTGGTTGACGTGGCCGCCGAGATTGTTGCGCACCGCCGGGCGCACCGCTTCGGGCACGATTGTCAGATCGGTCAGCACCTCCCAGACCGAAAGCTCGCCAATCTCCGGGTGCTCCGCGACAACCTTGTTCAGGTTGTCGATGTAGGCCTGGTGGTGCTTGCCGTGGTGGATCTCCATAGTCAACTGGTCGATATGCGGCTCCAGCGCGGAGGTCGCGTAGTCGAGCAGCGGTAGCGTGAACGGACCGGCCAGCGTCTCCTGCGCAAACGAGCGGGCACTCGATGCAGGTCGGACCGGTGCTGCGATGACAGGCACTCGGGTGGCAACCAGCGCCCCGATCGTTCCGGCAGCGAAGCCAAAAAAGGCGCGACGTGTCGAAGGTACGGTCATGACGACAACCTCTTTCTCTGCGCCGCTCATCACGGCGCGTCTCAATTGAACGGACGATTTATCGATTCAACAGAATCTCGGTGATCCCCCGCGCGGTCAGGATGACACCGATGATTCCGGGAACGACCAACATGCCCCAGGTTTGCACCAGCCCGGGCGCCGGTAATGACGCCAGCCGATCCTTGAGCGCGAACCGGTTGACCAGCCAGGCGACGGCGCCGAGACCGACCACGATCATTCCGGGCGCGCCGACGATCATCGCGGAGACGGAAACCAGGAACCCGATGCCGGCCAGCACGGCGGCAGTGCCGAGG
>DASQCG010000150.1:0-1686 GCA_035634825.1 Thermomicrobiales bacterium
AACCAGTTGTCGTGCGGGTGCGGAAGCCTTCGATGGTGTCGATCAGCTCCGTGACGTCGAATGGCTTGGACGCGAACCGGATCGGCCCGCCGAATGGCAACGGCCGTCGCCCGATCCGGTCGTAGACGGCCGAGGTCAGGACCACCGGCAGATCGCGCGTGGTCGGCTTGGCGCGGAGCTCGTCCAGCACCTCCCAGCCGTTCTTGCGCGGCATCATGATGTCGAGCAGGACGATCTGCGCGCCCGACTCGGCGATTTCGGCGACCGCCGTCATCGATGAGCTGATGATCACCGGCGCGTACCCGGCATCCTCCAGAACGTCGTGGAGCAGCTCGGCGATCGCCGCCTGATCCTCCACGATCGCCACGATCAACGGCGATGGTTGTGTGAGTGCGGCCAGTGGACTCATGCCGCATCTCCAGTCTCGACCGAGTCATCCATGTGACGCCGGACCCAGGCGCTGGCGGCGCTCCGCTCGGCCAGCTCGAAGACTTCGTTCAACCGCTCGTCCAGCTCGTGCACGATCGAGACCGGCGCCTCCTGGGCGTTGCGCCAGATTGCGTTGCGGACCTCGCGCTGGAGAGCCTGGATCTCGGTCAACAGCACATCGATCGGAAAACTTGCCGCGCGCTTCAGCCCGTGCGCGTCTGCCTTCGCGCCGGCTTCTTCCATCGGGGCCGGGTCAAGCTCATACGGAGAGACACTTACCGCTTCAAGGATCGCATCGAGTAGGTCCGGCATATCCTGCTGCAGCTCGTCCAGGGCGAGCTCCGGCAGGGCCCGAAACACGGGCAGCGTCGCAATCCGCATCGACCAGTTGGCCAGGATGCGCGCGCTATCGTCACGGATCATGCCTGCAAGGCGGATCGTCGTGAGGGTTGCCGGAACGTCCGCAATCGGGACAATTCCATCAGCCGGATTCATCAAAGCCTCCGGTTCTCGATTGATCGGTGTCAGGACACTACCAGCCATGTATTCCTCACCGGTCTTGGCGTACGGGACATGCGCCAATCGCATACCGTTGCATGGTGCACAGCGTACGCCCACCCCCGGTGAGACGTATCTACCCGACGGCGGGAGTTCGCATAGCCCGAATGGCACAGGAGCGGTAGGCCCTGCTCGTACGTTCACGTCCCGATTCCTGTGCAAAGGGTGAACGCGGCTGGTGAGAAAATGCCGGATTTGCCCGAGTTTGCGAATATTACGCACAGCCCAATCGGGGCAGGACATCTCAGGAGCATTCCATTGAACGCCGACCTCATCGTAGCCAACACGCAGATCCGCACCCTTGACAGCGACCGACCGACCGCCACGGCCGTCGCCATTACCAACGGCATGGTCTCGGCTGTCGGGAACGATGCCGATATCCGCCCGCTGATCGGGCCGAAAACCGAAGTGATCGACGGCCGCGAACTGGCGATCGTGCCCGGTCTGACCGACAGCCATTTCCACCCGTTCTGGGGCGCCGAGGCGACCCAGGGCGTCGACTTGACCAGGGCGAAGACACTCGACGACCTCCGCACCCTGCTGCGAGCGGAGCGGCAGCGTATCGGGCCGGGCGCCTGGGTGAACGGTTGGGGCCTCACCTTCGAGATGTTCCAGGAGACCGGCATCCGCGGCGATACCTTCGCCGACGCGGTCGATGGCGGCTTGGCCTATCTCGCCTTCTTCGACGGCCACACCGCC
>DASQCG010000151.1:0-6284 GCA_035634825.1 Thermomicrobiales bacterium
GCGCTCCTTTCTCCATGCCGGCAGTTGCATCCCGGCACCGGCTTGCGCAGGCAGGAGTCACGCTCGCACCAACCAGGACGGAAGGCGCGAGCGAATCCGATTTGCGAACTCTCAGGCTTCGCTACATGTATGTTGCTTCGGCCTGACGGATCTCTGCTGCAATTTGGTCGGCCGAGGCATCGACAACCTGGCTGACATAGCGGTTCTCGGCTTTGATCAGTGCCGAAATCTGATCAGCCATGTTGGCCTGATAGACCACGATCAAACCGGCTGTGCCCTTGTCGAGGACGTCCCCCATCTCCTTAAGGTCGCCGCGCTTGATTCCGGTCTGAAAGTGGCCGGCGATTCCGCCGATGGCGGCGCCACCGGCCCCGCCGGCGGCGAGAGCACCCCATATGCCGATCGCCGGGAAGATGGCAGCGGCTGTTCCTGCGGCCAGACCCCAGCCGAGCCCCTTTAGGGCACCATGCCGGGTACCTGCTTCATACGTCTTTTCGATGTGGACTTTGCCCTTCTCGTCTTTGACGAGCACGGCGGCATCAAACTGGTCCGACGCCTTTATCTGGTCATACAACCCCCGAACCGACTCTAAGTCGGCGCGGGCATCTTTGACGTCGTCATACGATGCGGCTACCACGTACAGGAAATCACCTGCGGCCATGAGAGCAGTCCTTTCACTGGTCGTGACTTCCCTTTGCCCGTATCGAGTCGAAACCTCAGATACGCGCAGCAGGTCCTCCGGCCAGCATATGCGTCGCTGGTAGGAGCGTCATACGTCCAATGGCGTATTCAGGGGGTCAGGGGCAACGAGGGAACGGCAGAGCCATTCCCACGTCTGCACAACAACTCCTCTGCCCAAGTCAGGCCGACGGCATCTTGATGGCGTCGCGCGGGATCAGCAATGCGGCGCCAAGACCGATCAGGCCGACAGCCACCATGACAATGATCGCGGCGGCGTAAACGTGATTGCCCGGAACAGTCTTCGAGACTAGCACAGAACCTACAAGCGCCGTACCGAGCGAGGATCCGAGATTCGAGACACTGCGCGAAAGCCCTGAAATCTCGCCCTGATCCTTCTCCGGGAAGCTGGACTGCACCACATTGACCGACGCGGTCAGCATCACCCCAACTCCGAATCCGACGAGGAAGAGACCGGGCAGGAACCAAACGATTCTGGACGTGGCATCGGACAGCAACAGCATAAGTAAGGTGCCGAGGATCGTGCAGATGAATCCTCCCCTGATCAGATCGACCTGGGACCGCTTCTTCGCCATTCTTCCAGCCACGGCCGAGGAGGCCAGAATGCCGATGGTTGACGCAGTAAGGATGAGCCCTGTCTGGATCGCGCTGTAACCCCGAACAGACTGGAGAAAGACCGATACGACGAAGAAGGTCCCTTGAAGCGTCAACCACTGTACGTTCTGGGTGACCAACCCAAGGTTTGAGACCCGATTGCGGAAGAGACGAGTGGACAGAAGTGGCTGTTTGCCGGCTCGCTCCATAGATCGGATGTGAAAGAAAAACCACGCCAGGAACAAGGCGCTAATGACGAGGAGCGGCCACACGGGCGCGATGCCCCCTTTATTGATGATCGTGGTGTCGCCGATCTTGAGATCGTCCTTGGCTTTCCCCCAGCCATATGTGCCGGTTGAAAGAATGCCCATGATCAACACGACCAGGCCGATTGCTGACAGGATCGTTCCCACGATGTCAAACGGCGCCTTGACGCCCGGAGTGCCCTTGAATCGGCGCCCCATGTAAAGGATGCCGACCACGACCAGAACTTGCGCGATGAACGAGGCACGCCAACTGATCGCACTGGTAATCAAGCCGCCGATGAGCGGGCCTGCCGCGGCGCCAAGTCCAGCGGCAGCGCTCACGATCGCAAATGCCTTGGCCCGGGATTCCAGGTCAGAAAAGGCGACGGTCAAGATGATGTACACCGGCGGAATCATGAGGGCGGAGCCAATGCCCTCAAGGAGCGCATATCCGAAAATGAGCAATCCGAGGCCCTGCGCGAACGACGCAAGCAAGGCGCCGAATCCGTAGATGGTCAGTCCGAGCATGAGACATCGTTTGCGGCCAATGATGTCTGTCAGTTTGCTGCCCGGGATCATCAGCGCCGCCATCGTCAGCGTGAACAGCGTTATCGCTGTCTGTACACCACGTGTAGTAGTACCGAGATCGGCGGCAATGTCGCTGATTGCCACATTCATGTTCGATGCGGCATAACTCGCCACGAACTGGGTCAGGGCCAGCGGAAAGACGAAGGACGAGACGATGACCGCGAATTTGCCCCTACCTTGTAGAGTGGCAGTGTCCTCAGTCTCGGGAACAGCGGACCGGCCATTTTGACCCGGAAGTCGGTTGATTGGGGTCATGAACCAACCTTTCGTGTCGCCGGAACCCCAAAGAGCCCAAGGGTCAAGCAGCACCCTCCGTGGGCGATGCCTGACCCTTTGACCTTCACCCTGGGTTGGTCCGGTGAGAATGCATTAAGGGAACCGGTTGCCAGTCTGCGGAAACTGACAGGGCACGGCCTACCAACGCCATTCTGTTGGGCGGAGATTTGTTGATCGCATCGATTGGCGGACGTAGACGGGTACAGCGCGGGGGCGCGCGATGCGCCAACCGAACAGCTCGAAAAGAATTCGATCCCATATCCGCGCGATGAAGTCGTCACTGATTTGCTGCATCACGTTAGTCTTCTCCCTCGCTCCTCAAGATCTCTCAGAAGCCATGGATTCCCAACACGGTACGTGCGCGCGGGAATGACGTAATCAGCCCAAAGGCGTATTTCTCGATCGCCGGAAATTGCCCGTTAGAGCAATCCCAACCGGCGGGCCTGGTCGACTGCTTGTGTACGGTTGGTTGCCTCGAGCTTGCCCAGGATGTGGCTCAGATGGGTCTTTACCGTCTTTTCGCTGATAAAGAGCCGTTGGCCAATATCCCGGTTTGCCATCCCCGCAGCCACCAGCCGCAGGACCTCGACCTCGCGCTCACTGAGCGCGTCGGGAGTCCCGCGCTGGTCGAGTTGTTCCACGGAGACCGTCCCTTCGATCACCGCCAGGAGACGAGTGGCATGTTCGCGATGATTGCCGCGGGTCGCCGCATGGCGCAAGAGGAAGGCGAGGTCATCTCCCTCGTCAACGAAGACGCGGCAGTACCCGCTCTCCTCTCCAGCAGCCAGGGCATTTCGGAGTGACTGAAGCGCGTCGGGAATCTGACCGCCAGCTTTATATGCCAAAGCCGACAGGACCTGAATCTCGACGATCTCTCCGCTACGGCGAGACGACTCGACCTCCGCCTGAATACCCCGGAGCATTTCGAGCGCAAGATCCCACCGATCCTCGAGAATCAGGAGCCGAACGTAGGTCAAATGCTCAAACTGTCGCTCGTATTCGGGTGGAAGATACGGATCGAGCTCGCAACTCTCCGCCCAGCGACGAGCGAGGCCGAGTTGGTGCGAAGCGATCCAGAATCTGGCCTGCTGGGCCCGGACATTTCTCACTTCCTGGAGCGTACCCAGTTGGTTTGCGAAGCCAATGGATTGCTCGATCTCGTCCAATGCATCTTCGAACTCGCCCCGTGCCCATGCGACACGGGCCAATCCCGCCCGGATGCGGGCCTTCCACTGCAGTGCCCGCGTCGTCTCGGCCAACTCTTCAGCCCGCAGGAGCGTGCGGTGCGCATCGTCCAGCATGTCCCACTCGAATTGAACCTGCCCGAGCCCAAGGAGCGCGTGCTGGACCCAAATTTCGGACGGAGCATCGCCGGCCGCCCGGACAACCTGGCGTCCGAGGACGGTCGACTCTCGCAATTTGCCTTGCTGAATCAAGACCGCTGCGGAGTATGACTTCTCGAACTCCTGGAGCCACGGCAGCGATCGGGTATCGACAATGACGCGCACATCCGCGAATGCGTGTTCGGCACGTGTCGGGTCTCCGTGGTAGAGATGGGCGATGCCCTGGGTCATCAGAGCAATAACGCGCTCGGCGGGTCGATCCTCCGGCAATATGTCGAGCGCTTTAGCTGCGTACTCAATCGCTCTTCGATTGTCCAGGGAGTAGAGAGACCTGCAGGCATGCCAAAGCAGAAGCAGACCCTGTCCCAGCCAATCGTTGGTGGCGGTCCAAGACTCGCCGGAAATCCGCAGGAGCCGATTGCCCTCGTTCCACCGGCCCGTACGGCCAAGCGACCATGCGAGCCAGAATGTCAGCCGCGGGGATCGTTCCATGATCTCGGGCGGCAGGCCCTCGAGCCACGCCCGCAGCGCAACCACGTGGTCACGCTCGAAGAGCGTTGAGCCAAGGTCCTCGAGCAGCCTGAGCGAGTTGTCCCAGTCCCTTCCGGCGATGGCATGGCGAATCGCATCCTCGAGAAATCCATTCGCGTCCAGCCACACCGAGGCCCGTCGATGGAGCTCCTGGGTATCTGCGTCGGTTGCCGAACGCGCCCGCCGATCGCGCAGAACCTCCGCGAAGAGATTGTGGTATCGATGCCAGGAACTATCGTCGTCCAGCGCCAGGATGAACAGGTTGTCGCGCTGGCACCGGCGAATCATCTCCTCGCTACCCCGTGTCTCCGTCACGGCGTCGCACAACTCGGCGGTGAAGCGATCAAGGACCGAGGTGCTCAGAAGGAATGCGCGTACGTCTTCGGGTTGGTTTTGCAGGACTTCTTCCCACAGGTATTGGTTCCCAAACTGGGGGTTGCCGGCAAATTCTTCGGCGTATCTCCCCAGACGATCGCGAGGTTGTCCGCGCAAGGCGAAGCCGGCCAGATATAGCCCGGCGACCCAGCCTTCGGTTCGCTTGTGGAGCAACTCGACCTCGCTCGGCGCCAGGTCAAGGTTGAGTGATGTCTGGAAGAACTGAATGGCCTCGGACGGCGAAAACGACAGGTCCTGCAGGCCGAGCTCGCACACCTCGCCGCCGGCACGCAACCGAGCCAGATGCAGCGGTGGTTCTGTCCGGCTGATGAGGACGAGTCGCATCATGATCGGCATGTTCTGGAGGAGGAGATCCATCCCCTGATGGATCTCGGGTTCACTGATGGAGTGGTAATCGTCGAGCACCAGAACGAACGGGCGAGTCGTTGCGGACAACTCGTCGATCAACTGGCGGACGATTGTCTCGGCATTCACTTGCCCCGGCCGGGCAAGCTTTGCCTCGGTACCGACGACGAGGCCTTCGTCGATGGATTGCAATGCGGCAACGATGAGGCCGAAGAAGGCTCTTGGGGTGTTATCGCTCACATCGAGCGATGCCCAGGTCGATTGCATTGAGACCTGCGCCAGCCATTGCCCTACCAGGGTTGACTTGCCGTAGCCAGCCGGCGCGCAAATTGCCGTCAGACGATGGTTCGGTTCGCTATTGAGCAAACCGATGAGCTCGGGGCGTTCCACAAGACTTGCCCGCGGACGCGGCGGGTATAACTTGGTCGATACCAGGCTCCGCGGATACGAAACCGGAGCCGATAGGTCGGGGAGAGTCATAGCCGTTGCGGGATTGCTCAATGGTCCACCCCGTAATTGAAGGCTGGGCATCGACGACAGTCGACGGAATTCCGCCCGTCAGGCCATACGGAAGTGTCGAGTCCCCAGGTTCACGTGACGCGTCCTGGCAATACCGGGACGCAGGGTGCTCGCCATTCGCAGCCCGTCGTCGCTTGGAGTTTGTCGTTCCGCGCGGAATCAACGCCTGCCGATTCTGCACAAAGCGTCGGGCGCATCGCTCGCGCGGTCGTTCAAACGCCAGCCTTGCCACCGCTTTTCGTTCGCATCGCGTTCGGATTGCAATCGAGCGCCGGACCTCGGCGGTATGCGGTGAGATAGGGCGAGTATAGATCGGCATATGTGGAGGTTTGGATAGACTGCACCTTTTTTGCGTCCGGCGTTGGAGAGGCTGTTTAGGTGGATTTCGTGGCGGGCGATCGAGGTTTTCAAGGGGTCGATGATTTGGCTTAGCCGGGTGAACGACCCGCAGATTCGGCAGTCCTCGACTATCTCTTGCGAGTCGCATGGACACTGGATTGACGAGGGGCAAGCTTCAGCCGAGGTTCCGCCCAATACGAAAACCGGGTCGTGGTCAATCGACCACGACCCAGAACTCTGTCATCAATCCTGGGAGTATTCCCAAGTGATGTCTTGAGCGGAAGCGACGGGATTCGAACCCGCGGTCTCAGCCTTGACAGGGCTGCATGTTAGGCCACTACACCACGCCTCCAGCGGCATTTGAATCTACCATTTCGGCGACGGACGGTCAAGGATCTTCCGGGAAAAT
>DASQCG010000152.1:0-1771 GCA_035634825.1 Thermomicrobiales bacterium
GTCATGCGAGGCGCCCGAGACCGGCAGCGGCTCGCCGTGGCCATGTCCGTCAAGCAGGCCGGCGCGCTCGAGCCGGGCAACTTCGTCCGGAGTCAGTTCGGTATCGTGAGGGTCCGGCATGTCCTCCGGCTGCCGGCCGAAGATGACGCGCTGGAACATCCACATCATGTACCAGGCCGCCAGGATCACGACCGAGAATGTGATGATTGCAAGCCACTTGCTGTACTGGAAGGTCGCGAGCGCCACCAGGAACTCGCCGATAAAGCCGGACAAGCCCGGCAAGCCGATGCTGGCCAGCATGAAGATTCCGAACAGCACCGAGTAGACCGGCATCCGCGTGGCGAGTCCGCCGAACTTCGCGATCAACCGCGTATGGGCACGCTCGTAGATAACGCCGACGCAGAGGAAGAGTCCACCGGTGTTGAATCCATGCGCCAGCATGACCATCATCGAGCCGTTAAAGCCGTTCAGATAGTTCTCGACGCCCTGAACCTGGCCGGCGGCGCGATCGGCCTTCAGCACCAGCAGCGGCACGAAGATGCCGAGCGTAACAAAGCCCATGTGGCTGACCGACGAATACGCGATCAACTTCTTCAGATCCGGCTGCACGAGGGCAACCAGTGAGCCGTAGATGATGGCGATCACTGACAGGATGACGACAATCAGCGCCCAGTCTTCAGATCCTTCCGGGAAGAGGGGCAGGTTGAAGCGGAGCATGCCGTATCCGCCCATCTTCAACATGACCGCCGCCAGGATCACCGATGCGGCGGTCGGCGCCTCGACGTGGGCATCCGGCAGCCAGGTGTGGAACGGGAACATCGGCACCTTCACCGCAAATGCGATGAAGAAGAGCGCGAACACAAAACCCTGGAAGACGTTGCCGTACGCTCCAAGCGACCAACCCTGCTGCAGCTTGAGAATGTCGAGCGTACGCTCGCCGGTCTTGTCGGCGTAGGCCTGGTAGGTGGCAACGATGCCAACCAGCATCAGCAGCGAGCCGAACAGCGTATAGATGAAGAACTTGATCGCCGCGTATACCCGGTTCGAGCTACCCCAGACGCCGATCAGCAGCGCCATCGGGATCAGCATCACTTCCCAGAAGATATAGAAGACGAAGAGGTCGAGCGCCATGAAGACACCGAGCATGCCCGTCTCGAGCAGCAGGATCGCGACGTAATACTCCCGCGCCCGAAACGTAATCGTATTCCACGACCAGCCAATTGAGATCATGGTGAGAAGCGTGGTCAATCCGATCAGCAGGACCGCCATGCCGTCCACGCCCATGTGGTACGAGGCGCCGAGCCCCTTCAACCAGCTCACGTGCTCGACGAACTGGAATTCGGCATTCTTGTCGAACGCGCCGAGCAGCCAGATCGAGAGGACAAAGCTGACCGCGGAGGCCGCGAGCGCAATCGCACGCGCGCGCTCCCGCGTCACATTCGGCAGGAAGAAGATCAGGAGCGCCCCAATCAGCGGGGCGAATGTGATCGCGCTCAGCAACGGAAAGTCCACGCTCGATCCTCTCCCTACCGCAGAAGGTCGCTAAAGGCTGCGAAATAGACGCCGATGATCACGACCATCCCCAGCGCGATTGCCAGGGCATAGTTCGCGACGAGGCCGGTCTGCAGCGTTCGAAGACGACCGCTGAGCCCGGTGACCAGTCTGGCCGTCCCGTTGACCGTGCCGTCGATGATGCCGACATCGATGACGCGCCAACTGAACATGGCGAATCGCTTGAGCACCTGGACGACGTTCCGATCGTAGAACTCAT
>DASQCG010000153.1:0-2611 GCA_035634825.1 Thermomicrobiales bacterium
GTCGGCGACGACCACGATCTCGTCCCCGACGGTGATCACGTCGGTTTTAGAGACAACCTTGTTGCTCTTGAAGAAGCCGGGCGAGACCTCGAGGCCGGTCACGCTCATCGTCTGCTCGTCGATCTCGGCCGATGCAACCTGACCGACGAAAGTTCCTCCCTCGGTGACGACCTTCTCGCCGACGATGACTGAGACCGGCGTCATCTCGCCGGCGTCCGGTTTCTCGCGCAGGGCGGAATCGTTTTCGACCGTCATGGCGTCCGGCCCAATCGCGTGGACATCGATCGCCGAAACCCAGCGCGTCTGCGGGGTCGAGCTGGAGAGCAGCCCGCCTCCGCCCGCGGCGATGGCAAAGGCCGTCACGTGGTCCGCCGCCGGGTCGAGCAGGATCTCGGAGACGGAGCCGAGGCGCTCTCCCGTGCCGATGCTGACGACAGGCAATCCGTTGACGTGATTCGTGTTCATCATGGCGGCAACTCCATTTGGCGCTGGCCGGGGCGCGGATCGTCCCCGGTTGACCGGGTGACGTTCCGCACAGCGTACGGTGTGCAATTGCCCCAGCTGACTGCCCGAACTACGGTCAGGGCGTTGCGCGGAACTCCCACTCAGGATCAGTAGTGCGCGCCCGGACGATGCGGACGTCGAGGATGCGATCGACACCCTCGCGGTCGGTCAGGTTCAGCCTGAGGTCGGTATTGGCGCGTGGGGCGAATCCCTCCTCCGTGCAGCGGAACCATCCCTGGCAGAGGTGCGGACTCGCGGCGTCGCCTTCGAACAGCTCCCATCCCTCGAGCTCGTACCGTTGGCCGCCAACCTCGGTCCAGCCACACGGGCCGGAGCTACGCGTCAGCCAGGCGTCGCCGGTCATGCGCGCCTCGGGCCGGATTGGGGGGAGGGGTCGGTCGCATCGGTGGCCGGGCCGGCCGGATTGCTTTCATTTTGGGCGTGGGGCGGCCAGGACTCGAACTCGGAGGGTTGCCCGTCCTGCGGTTGCCCGACCAGCCAATACGGCTTGCGGTTGGACGACTGGGGCGGCTCCGGCGGGAGATCGAGCGATCGCCGGCGAGAACGGTCCAGGAGATGGCGCAGGCCGGTTGTGCGCAAATTGATCCTCAAGGCGTTCCTCCCAGCCGGCGTGCGAATCGTTCCGCCCATAATGCCCGACTCGCCGACCCGGCACTGTAGCCCCGGTTGCGCCGGTACCCACCGTGGCACGCCCTGCCGGGTACCTGGCTGGTACGAACTGTGGCGCGCAAGTCCTTACTTCCGTCCCGCTGCATCGATGGTTGTTTCCGGCCGGCGCTGTCATGATCAGATCGGTGCACGACGAATGCTCGCCGGGCACACGAGAGATGCGGAGCGCGGATCGATCGGGAACCGCACACCGGGAACAAGGTGTATGCAGACGGTACGGAAGACGTTGCGGCAGGTAGTGGAAGAGGCGGCTGAGGCCTCGTACGAGGCGCGCCGGATCCGGTCCGGCGGCAAGCCGTGGCATGAGCGGTCCGAGGAGGATCGGCGTGTCTACGAAAAAGCAATAACTGCCGCCTTCGAGTTCCTGCCAACCATTGGCTATGCAGTCAAGCCGGATGGGCCGGCGGGCATGGTCCCTGGCATCGTCATGCTGCCGCTGGAGGACGCCCGCGCCCTCTGGCAGGCCCTCACGCGGACCGATGTCCCGCGCGAGGCAACCCTGCGGGCATATTCCTCGCTACAGAGCGCGATCGCCGAAGCCGAGGAGCACGACATCCCGGAACTGGCTCCGGAGGAGTAGCGCCGATCTCAGGCGGCGGGACCACGTCCGTTGACGGACTCGGACGACTGATCCGGGTACGGGTAGGGATACGGGACGCGCAATCCCTGCCGCCGGGCTTCGTCGGCAATCGGCCGCATGGTCTCGATGATGACCGGCAGCGACGGCTCGGCCGGATAGGCGAAGTCGTTGTGATAGTCGACCACCATCATCGCCAGCCAGGGCTGGTGCGGCATGCCGGTCGTTGGGTCGACCAGACCATCCTGGGCCAGGCCAAAGAAGGTCTCAAAGAATTCCTCGGTCCTGAGGGCCGGGCGGCACTCAACGATCGCTACGCCACTCCCCTTCCCGGCATTCCACCAGGTATGGACCTGCCGCGCCGGGATAGTCGCGAGGTCGCCGGGACCCAACCGCTGCTCGACGCCGTCGATCACGAAAGTCCACTCGCCGCTGAGGATCTCGAAGTGCTCTTCGATCCAGGGATGGACATGCGGCGCGGCCACGAAGCCGCCGGGAGCTACCTCGAGCTGATAGCGGACGCACGCGCCGCCGGTCTGCGCCGAAGTCTCCAGAAAGGTGAGTCGTTCCCGGGTCACGGGATGTTCGATGATGTCGCCGGGTTGTGCCATCGCGCCATGCCTCCGCAGCCGTGTCCAGCGGGACGTTGATTCCGGTCCATCCGGGCCGGTCCCACCGGCACCTCTAATCTGCGGCCGGCAGGGTCCCGACACCACCAACGGCCTCCCCACAGTTCCCCAACAAATCCGCCGGGAGCTGGTCCGGCGCGCTCAGCCGATTCCCGGTCGGTTCACAGGATTCGCCAAGGGGTGCGGAGCAGGATGTCCCCTATCGGACCCA
>DASQCG010000154.1:0-4508 GCA_035634825.1 Thermomicrobiales bacterium
GGACAGGAGTTTCTGCTGGTCGACAAGCACGACCGGCTTGGCGAAAGCTGGCGGCAACGGTTCGACTCGCTGACCCTGTTCACGCCGCGCTCATACAGCGCCCTGCCGGGTCTGCCGGTACCGGGCGATCCGGACGGATACCCAACCAAGGACGAGATCGCTGACTACCTCAAGACCTACGCCAACCACTTCGATCTGCCCGTGGCGCTGGGAACGGAAATCACTCGACTCGAGCAAGACGGGGCCGTTTTTCTGGCAACCGCCGGTGGCGGCACGGAATTGACTTCCCGCGCGGTCGTGATCGCGACCGGAGCATTCCAGCAACCGGCCATCCCGGTCATCGCGGCGAACCTTGCGGCCGACGTCGTGCAACTCACGCCGGAGACGTACCGCAACCCGCAGCAGACGCCCGCGGGAACCGTGCTTGTCGTCGGCGACGGCGCGACCGGCCGCCAGATCGCGCGGGAGCTGAGCGCGACACATCAGGTGCTCCTCTCCACCGGTCGTCCTCGCAAGGTGAGTCCGCACCGCGTCCTCGGCAAGAGCATCTTCTGGTGGATGGACAAGCTCGGTATCCTGACCATGTCGCCTGACTCTCGCATCGGCCGGAAGCTGAAGGAGAAGGACCCGTTCCCGGGCAAGGATCTGGCGCTCGACAAACTGGTGAGCGCAGGCGTGACCGTCAGCGGGCGGTTGAACGGGGTCGCGGGACGCCGGGTTTCGTTCGCGGACGGGCAATCGGCCGAAATCGATACGGTGATTTGGGCGACCGGGTATCGTGACAAGAGTAATTGGGTGGCAATCCCGTCAGTCTCAGATGAGCGTGGCGCGTTTGTTCACGATCAGGGTCTGTCGCCGGTTCCGGGGCTGGCGTTCATCGGCCGGAGTTGGCAGCAGAGTCGCGGCTCGGCACTGCTGACCGGTGTCGGCGGCGATGCTGCATTCATCGTCGATCGGTTGAATCGTGCCGCGGAGCCGGGCGTCGATCCCGCTCGGCTCCCGATCGCGGTCGCGGGTTCGGCCGGGATCTAGTGCGTCGGATCAGACAGGAGAGAAGCGGAGCATGGACTTACGTCTCAGTACGCCGAACGGCCTGCCCGCCCTGCTCGTAGTCGATGCCGATGATGTGGCAAGGGAGAACCTGGCATCGGCCCTGGTTCGGCGGTTCGGCGCCGACTACCGGGTGATGACGGCCGACTCGGCCGCATCCGGGCTGAGGTCGCTCGATCAGCTTGCTGCCGAAGGCGTCGACCTCGGGCTCGTCGCGGCCGATTATCGCTTGCCCGGTACCGATGGCATCGAATTCCTCGCGCAGGCCCACGTTCGGCATCCGGCCGCCAGTCGCGCTCTGCTGGTGGACATGGATACACGCGGCACACGGATTCCTTTCGGCGATCTCGAAGCCCTGCAACGTGCGACTGCCTTGGGCCGCATCGACTTCTGGCTGGTCAACGGCTGGCAATCACCGGAAGAGCTGCTCTACCCACGGGTCCAGGAAGCGCTCAGCGAATGGACACGCATCAACCGGCCGCAACACGAGGTCATCCGAATCGTGGGCGAGCTCTGGTCGCCCCGCTGCCATGACTTACGCGAGAGCCTCTCGCGGAACACGGTGCCGTTCGGGTTCTACCCGGTGGATTCGAGCGCAGGTATCCGGCTGATGCGCGACCACAGTGTGGACGCGTCGCAACTCCCCGCTGTCATCTTCTGGGACGGCACGGTATTGCACGACCCGTCCCTCGTGGCGGTCGCGGACGCCTTGGGGGTGCAGACCCGGACTCCAACCGACCTCTACGACCTGGCCATTGTCGGAGCGGGGCCGGCAGGACTCGCGGCGGCGGTCTACGGGTCGTCCGAAGGGCTGCGTACCCTCGTCATCGAGCACGAGACACTCGGTGGACAGGCCGGGTCCAGCTCGATGATCCGCAACTATCTGGGTTTCCCGCGTGGGGTCAGTGGCAGCGAGCTGACGTTCCGGGCCTGGGAGCAGGCGCTCGTCTTCGGCACGCAGTTTCTCTTCATGCACCGTGCGAACGGCTTGACCACGCGCGGCAACGAGCGAGTGATCAGCCTGGACGACGGATCGGAGGTGCGCGCCCGGGCCGCGATCATCGCTGCCGGTGTTCAATACCGACTGCTGGGGGTTCCGGCGCTGGATCGACTTGTCGGTGCTGGCGTGTTCTACGGTGCGGCCGGTGTAGAGGCACCAGCGCTCAAGGGAGAACAGGTCTATGTGATCGGCGGCGCGAACTCGGCCGGACAAGCGGCCCTGCACCTGGCCAGATTTGCTGCCCGGGTCACCATCCTCGTCCGCAGCTCTTCGCTCGAGGCTGGCATGTCCGACTACCTGATCAGTCAGATCGACGCGGCTCCAAATATCGATGTCCGGTTATGCACGCAGGCTGTCGACGGGTGCGGTACGGACAGGCTGGAGGCGCTGGTTCTGGAACACGTCGAAACGGGCAAGCGCGAGGAAGTGGTTGCGGCGGCTGTCTTCATTATGATCGGCGCCGAACCGCGCACTGAATGGCTGCGCGACGTCGTCCAGCGCGATGATCGTGGCTTCCTCTTGACCGGCCATGACATTGGCAGGGGCGCTCGGCCGCTGGATCGGGCGCCGCTCACGTTTGAAACCAGCCTGCCGGGAGTCTTTGCCGTTGGCGATGTCCGCCGCGGCGCCGTCATGCGCGTTGCCTCCGCCGCCGGCGAGGGATCGGTCGCGGTGGGGTCGGTCCACCGATTCCTGGCTGACCACCCCTGAAGCCGCGCGATTCTACTCGTATCGCAGCGCCTCCGCCGGAGCGATTCTGGCCGCGCGGCGGGACGGCACCCATGCCATCAGCAGCGCCGAGGTGATGGTGGCGATGACGATTACCACCAGGATGGTCCACGGCACCACGAAGCTCCCGGCCGAGGCGGCAAAGTCCTCGTCCTGAAACAGGTTGCGCGCGAGCATAAGCCCGAGCACCGTGCCGCTCAGCACGCCGATCGCTACCACGAAGCCGGTCTCGATCATGAAGCTGAGGGTGACGAGCGAGCGCTGGTATCCGATCGCACGCAGCATGCCGATCTGCTGTCGCCGTTCGACGACCGAGCGGAAGGCGATGACGCCGATCGCGGCCACGCCGACGATCAGGCCCAGGCCCATGAACCCTTCGAAGATGTAGAGGAACGCGGTCGATTGCCGTTGAGCGTCCTTTAGCTCGTCGCGGACCGAGGTTGCCTGCACACCGTTGGCCAGCAGCGCCTTCTCGATCTGCTTCGCGACGACGTCCGCGCTGGATGGATTTGCCAGAGCGACGTAGTACGACGTGAGCACGGTCGACGGGTAAATCCTGTCGACCGTCGCCCGGTTGGCGTAGAGACCGTAAAGACTGCCGATCTTGCTGTCGACGATGCCGATGATCGTGACCCTCGCCGGCGTTGCGCTATCCGGGTCGGCCACTTCGACCGTGATCGGCGCGAAGACCTTGTCGCTTCCTTTCAGACCTTCAAGCCTGAACAAGCTTGGGTCGGCGCCGAAACTATTGTTCGTCGGGATCACGGAAGCATCGATCACTGCCACATTCGGTTCCGTCTGCAGCGCGCGAATAATGTCTGCGTCCGTGGCGTAGCCCTCGGCGCGTTGCTGGAACGTGAGCTTGCTTGTGGTGATGAAGTCCTGGTCCATGCCGCGAACCGGCAGGTCCTTCCACTCGCCGCCGGCGAGCCGGGCCTGGGAGGCGAGGTGCGGAGTCGTGACACTGGCAGTGGCGAGGAAGCCGCTGGTGTCGATGCCGTTTGCCCGCAGTGTCGCTTCGAAGTTGTTGATCGGATTCGCGCTCAGGGCGTCAGCCCGCACGTCCCAACCGGCGTTGGCATCGTCGCCGAGGAAGAGATCCAGGAAGTTCTCGGTGATCGTCGCCATCATCACCAGGGAGAAGACAACCAGGCAGAACATGGCGATCGTCAGGCCGGTTCGGTTGCGAGCCGCGCCCGGATAGGCAATCGCAGTTCGCACCGCTGGAAGTGTCCCCCGGAAGATCCGGCCAAGTCGGGATACGGCAGCCAGGAGCAGATCCGTGTTCTGGACGATGATCAGCGTCGCCCCGAATACGAGGCAGATGCCCGAGAGGAAGAACATCTCGATGCCGCCGTCAAATGACCCGAAGATTTGCTCGAACTGCTTGCTCGGCATCAGCCAGAAGACGAGCAGGTAGATACCAACCAGCGAATAGACTGGACGGCTCGGCGCGCCAAAGAAGCTGATGATCAGCGCGACGCCGAACGGGAGCATGCTCATCCCGATGAAGAATGGAGCTTGCTGGGAGCTGGAGACGCCGGTCATGGTCAGAAGCGCTCCCAGAACCAGGAGGGCAATTCCGCCGGCCAGGATCTTCCACTTGCGCTTGGGGGTGCTGATCTCGGGAATATCGCGAACGGCAGCCGTGATGTTCAGGCGGCTGATCCGCCACGACGAGATGACCACGGCCGCGAAGGTCAGGACCATGCCGAGGCAGTAGGCGACG
>DASQCG010000155.1:0-3146 GCA_035634825.1 Thermomicrobiales bacterium
ACTACCTAAGCTCCGTCAACTTGCAGGCACTTTTACGCGAGTTGGTGTCACCCGCTGCCGGATCTTGCCGGCTTGAATGCCGGACTTTGCCGGGCCTTACTCGCTCACATGCCGGAGTTTGCCGGAATCCCTTCCGGGAGACCCTTCAGGGCTGCCCGACTGGCGAGCAGGTCCCCGCCGAATCATGTTTGGGCACTCTCCCTCTGGCGACCAACGTGTCCGACCTCCAAGCCCGATTGCAGGGTGCCCTGGCCGATCGCTACCGCCTCGACCGCGAGCTTGGCGCAGGCGGGATGGCTACGGTCTATCTCGCGCACGACCTCAAGCACGATCGCAAGGTCGCCATAAAGGTGCTCCGTCCCGAGCTGGTCCACGCCCTCGGGCCCGAGCGCTTCCTGCGCGAGATCGCGACCACCGCCAACCTGCACCATCCTCATATCCTCCCGTTGTATGACTCGGGGCGTACGGCGGAACCTTCCGGCGCTCTCCTTTACTACGTCATGCCCTTGGTGGAAGGGGAATCGCTGCGCGACCGGCTGAGGCGCGAGAAGCAGCTCCCCCTCGACGACGCGCTACGCATCGCGCGCGAGGTAGCGGACGCCCTGAGCTATGCGCACGGACACGGGGTGATCCATCGCGATATCAAACCGGAGAACATCCTGCTCGAGAGCAGCCACGCGCTGGTGGCGGACTTCGGCATCGCGCGAGCCGTGAGCGCCGCCGGAGCCGACAGACTCACCGACACGGGACTTGCGCTCGGGACGCCGGCGTATATGAGCCCGGAGCAGGCTGCGGGAGACAGGGACGTAGACGGGCGAAGCGATCTCTACGCCCTCGGGTGCGTACTCTACGAGATGCTGGCGGGGCAGCCGCCGTTCTCCGGCCCCACAGTTCAGAGCATCGCTCATCAGCATCTGACCGCAACCCCGCCCCCAATCACGCAGCTCCGGCCGGCGGTGCCGGGCATGGTCGCGGCAGCCCTCGAGCGAGCGCTGGCCAAGAACCCGGCCGATCGATTCAGCCCGGTCGGGCAGTTTGCCGAAGCACTGTCGACCCTGCAAACACTTCCGCCTCCCGCGATTCCGACGGCCCCACCGCGGCGGATGATGATCGCCGGCCTCGTCGCCCTGGGCATCCTCGCGGCCGTGCTCCTCGGCCCGCGCCTCGGCCATAGCGACTCGCCGCTCACGATCGGCCAGACCGTGCAGGTCACGCGAGATCCGGGGCTCGAGATCGATCCTGCGCTCTCGCCCGATGGCAGCCTGGTCGCCTATGCGGCGGGTCCGCCTACACGAATGCAGATCTTCGTGCGCCAGGTCGGTGGCGGGCGGACGATCGCGCTCACGTCCGACTCCGCCGAGGGCTACCGCTGGCCTCGCTGGTCACCGGATGGGTCGCGGATCGCCTATCAGGGCGATGCCGGCATCGCGGTCGTGCCGGCGCTCGGCGGTCAACCACGGCTTGCGGTACGGCTCGAGGCGCAAGCCGCGGAGTCGACCACGAGTGCGTTCACCCGGCTCGCCGGATTTGCGTGGTCGCCCGACGGTCGGCGCATCGCCTACAGCACCGGCATCGGCCGTGACGTCACGGTGGTGCCGGTCGAGGGAGGTGCGGCCACCCATCTGACCGGCGTGCGCGACGTGCACTCGCTGAGCTGGTCCCCTGATGGTACCAGGCTCGCGGCCGTCGCAGACAATCCCACCTTCGTCTTCGGCAGTGTCTACTTCGGTAACGAGGCGACGTCATCCATCTGGATATTGCCCGTGAACGGCAAGCCCGCCATTCAAGTGACCGCCGACCAGCATCTGAACGACAGCCCCCAATGGGCCCCGGACGGGCGGCACCTGTTCTGGGTCTCGGATCGGGGCGGCAGTCGAGACGTCTACCGCGTCCGTCTCGATGCAGCGGGCGCGCCGGCCGGCAAGCCGGAGCGGCTCACCACCGGAGCGGACGCCCACACGATCAGTCTCTCCGCCGACGGGCGACGACTCGCGTATGCGCGCTTTCGCTCTCTCTCCAACATCTGGTCCATCCCGGTTCCTGCCGCGGGGACCGTATCGATCGCGGGCGCTCGGCCGGTGACGACGGGCGACCAGACGATCGAGACGGTCGATGTTGCCCGGGATGGCCGATGGCTGGTCTTCAATTCGGACCGGAGCGGTACCTGGCAGATTTACCGGATGCCGGCGGCCGGGGGAGAGCCGATTCAACTCACGACCGATTCGAGCGGCGCGTACAGCCCTGCCTGGTCGCCGGACGGCCGCCAGATCGCCTTCCATTCCATGCGTGCGGGCAATCGAGATCTGTACACGATGGAAGCCGACGGATCCAGGTTGGTCCAGCGCACCAGCAGCCCGGGTCACGAGCTGGATCCTGACTGGTCACGTGACGGGCACTCCCTGCTGGCGGAGGTGATCCCCCCCGGTGACCAGTCCGGAACGGCTACGACATTCCTCGCCGCGTCCACCTTCATCCTAGTGCCGCTGGATGGAGGCGCGACGCGGACCATCAAGGTCCCCGGCGATTTCCCCCACTGGTCACCCACCGAGGACCTGATCGCGTTCCACAGCTCCGAGGGCCTGAGGGTGATGTCGCCTGATGGAGCGACGCATCTGCTGGTGCCGAATTCCACGTCCGGCGAGGAGGCCTTCTTTGCCGCGTGGTCGCCCGACGGCAAGACTGTTTACTACGTCAGCAAGGGGCCCGAGGGCTCGTCTATCCGGGCCGTGCCGGTGACGGGGGGTCCAGCCCGGCTGCTGGTCCGATTCGACGATCCCAACAGGCCGCATGCTCTCTACGGGTTCACGACCGACGGCCGGACGTTCTACTTCACCGTGGGAGCCCACGAAAGCGACATCTGGGTGGCGGAGCTGGAGACGCGGTGATGCGGAGCGCCCCAAACAACGTCGCCGGCGCTTTGGGCCGGCCATGGCCCCTCTTGGGCGCTAGCCAGGACTCTCCTGGGTAGCTGCCCTTGGTTCGCCACCAAAGCGGCCGTTCCCGTCGCTTTGGGCCCAACCCGACACCGGACTTCAGCGGCGATTTCCATCCGGCGAGTCGCCAGATTAAGCAGGAACGTAGGCCAACCTGATCACATCCTCGCCAATCCGATCATTAGCCATAAGGCGGAGCGGCGGCCGGGGTCC
>DASQCG010000156.1:0-2041 GCA_035634825.1 Thermomicrobiales bacterium
CCAGTATTACCGGGTCGAGGACGTGCCGTACGTCATGTACTTCGACAACCTCGGCAACGCTCTGCACGGCACGTACTGGCACAACAACTTCGGCCATCCGATGAGTCACGGTTGTGTCAACCTGCCAATGGATGTCGCGGCCTTCCTCTACAGCTGGACCGATATCGGTACCGCCGTCACCGTCATCCCATAGCGCCAGATCACGCCGTGGTATCGTCACGGCGTGATCGACCTCGCCTATCGCGTCGCCAAACCGCTGCTCTTCCGGGCTGACCCCGAACGAGTCCACGACCGCGTCATTTCCGCCCTCGGTTCGATCAGTCGATCGCCGGGGGCGCTTCGCGTCCTGGACCGGTTCGGCGACGGACATGATTCGCGACTCGCGGTCGAGTTTGCCGGAATGCGATTGCCTGGCCCGGTCGGGATCGCCGCCGGGCTCGACAAGAACGGGGTCGCATTTCCGGCCCTGCACGCACTCGGCTGGGACTTCGTCGAAGTCGGTACGATCACACCGAATCCCCAACCCGGCAACCCGAAACCGCGCGTGTTTCGACTTCCCGAGGATCGCGCGCTGATCAACCGGATGGGTTTCCCCGGAACCGGGGCGAACGCGATCGCGATGAACATCGTCCAGCGTCGATACCGGCAGGTACCGATCGGCTGCAATGTCGGACCGAACAAGGCGAGTGTCGAGGGCGGACTCGACGCGGTGATCGCCGATTGTCGACTGCTGGTCAGCCGGTTCGCGTCGCTGGCAACCTACCTCGTGGTCAACATCTCGTCACCGAACACCGCCAGGCTGCGCGAATTGCAGGGCAAGGGAGCGCTGCGCGAGCTGCTGACCGAGGTCAGGGCTGCGATCCCGTCCGACCGGTTGAAGCCGCTTCTCGTGAAGATCGCGCCGGATCTGAGCGATGCCGAGATCAGCGATGTGGTCGCCGTGGTGCTCGAGGTGGGCTTGAGTGGGGTCGTCGCCACCAACACGACAATCGCGCGCGCCGAGACGTTGCGCAGCCCGCGCAGATCGGAAATCGGCGGACTGAGCGGTGCTCCCCTTCGTGCCCGATCACTCGAGGTGATCAACCGGATCGCTGCTGAATCTGCCGGCAATTTGCCGATCATGGCCGCCGGCGGGATTGCATCCGGCGCCGATGCGGTGGCGGCGCTCCGGGCCGGGGCGTCGGCGGTGCAGGTCTACACCGGCATGATCTACGAGGGTCCGGGACTGGCGCTGCGCATCAAGCGGGAGATCGTCGCTGAGATGGAGCGGGTGGGAGCGCAGTCGCTGGCTGATCTCCGGAATTGCGCAACCTGACCCGCTGATGGCCGGAATAGATGTTGAACGAGTCGCCGCGCAGGAATCCGATCAGCGTCAACCCGAATTCGCGAGCCAGGTCTACGGCTAAGCTGCTTGGGGCCGAGACGCCGGCCAGCACCGGAATCCGTCCGACCGCCGCCTTCTGGGCCAACTCGTAGCTCAAGCGGCCGCTGACCATCAGGATCGCCCGTTCGGCCGCCGGCTTCGGGTTGAGCAGCGCCCAGCCGAGAAGCTTGTCTACCGCGTTATGTCGCCCCACATCCTCCCGCACCGCCAGTACCACGCCGGAACACGTGACGAGCGCAGCGCCGTGCAACCCGCCGGTGATGTCGAAGAGGGCCTGGCGTTCGCGCAGGAGGATCGGCAATCGCTCGATCACTGACTGATCGATCTCGGCGCCGGCAGTCACAGGCTCGACCCCGCGCAGGGAAAGTTCTTCGAGCGATGCCTTGCCGCAAACTCCGCAGGCGCTGACCGCAGTCCGGAAATAGGCATCGGTCCGACCGCGCATGTCCGGGTCGATCACCTCGACGCTGATGATGTTGTATTGCTGAACCGCCGTAGCAGCCGGTCCGACGCAGAACTCCATCTGCCGGATCTGTTCCGGCCGCCGGATCACCCCCTCGGCCAGCAAAAAACCGGCTGCCAGCTCGAAGTCGGCGCCGGGCGTGCGCATCGTGACATGGGTCAATAGTGGATCGAGCGATGCGCCGTCGCTGATCC
>DASQCG010000157.1:0-3722 GCA_035634825.1 Thermomicrobiales bacterium
GTTCGATTAAGGTCACATTTAGCGAGTCCATTGATGTCGCCCGTGCCCTCTTGCCGGTCGCCAACGGCGCAACGACCGAGTTGGTTGATCACCGCGGAAAAAGAGTGAACGTGATCTGGGCGATTCCCCCGATCAACGCTGCTGGCCCTCGAGCCGATCGCCTCGCCGCCGAGATCAACCGCATTCTGTCCGAACGAGGCGACTCTAAAAATCATCCTGATCGTCGGGCGCCTCACGCGTCTGAATAGGACGCCTTCTCCAACTTCTTGATCACCTTTTCCGGGTTCGGCATGCCGCTGGCCAGGATTTGCGCCTCGGTCGCTTCAAGCGGGTAATCAAGACGACGGATCTCGGCAGTCCAGCGCTGGGTATTGGCGTCCCAGTTCAGGATGCCGTACTTGCAGCGCAAATCACCGTCCTTGGGATTCCCGACCGCCGAAACATCGACCAGCATGGTCCCGGCCACGTGCCGTATGTAGGCAATGTGAACGTGGCCGAACGCGATCGTACCCGCCTGTTCGTCGCCGATGACGTCCCGCAGCTCACGGTCGGTCGCCTTCGGGTGGAGCTGGTCAATCAGATTGTGCGGGTTGGCATGGACGATCAGCAGCTCGTGCGCCGGACTCGTCCCGCCCGGCGGCATGATCCGGCGGCTGAAGGGCAGCATGGCCACGAAATTCATGGCGTCGTCGGTCAGATGTTCAACCCAGTACTCGTGCTCCTCGATCCCGGTCGCCCATTCGGCCGCCTCAACCAGCTCGTAATCGGTGTTGCCCTGGATCACCGTCCACCCAGTCTCCCGGAGCCGGTCGACCACGCCTTGCGGGTCAGGACCAACTTCGCAGATATCGCCGGCGACCACGATCTCGTCGAACGGGCCCTGCTCAGCCAGGTCTGCGCGCACCGTATCGAGCGCCAGGCTGAAGCCATGGATGTCTGACATCACCGCGATGCGCATGCACTCCTCCATCGCTGACAGGATCGAACCAGCCGCAAGACAGCCTACCCATCACCTGTGCTCCTGATCCTACATGGTCCGGCCGATTTGACGAAGCATGTCAGGAACGTCATGATCATGCCGATTGATGCCGCCGAATCTGGAAGCGAA
Source organism: Thermomicrobiales bacterium (assembly GCA_035634825.1). Taxonomy (GTDB): domain Bacteria; phylum Chloroflexota; class Chloroflexia; order Thermomicrobiales; family UBA6265; genus DASQCG01. The sequence goes on from DASQCG010000157.1 coordinate 1,109, forward strand.
AGCCGGTGCTCCCCCGACCGTGACCGCCGCAACTGCAACACGACCGCACTTCGCCGTGCCTCAACCGCTGACGCCGCTGATCGGGCGCGCCGCCGAGTTGGCCGCCATTCAGGCCATGCTCGATCGATCCGACGTGCACCTCGTCACCCTGACCGGTCCGGGTGGGGCCGGTAAGACGCGAATGTCGATCGAGATCGGACACCTCGAGCGCGCGAACTTTGGCGATGGCGTCGTCTTCGTGCCGTTGGCCAACCTGACCGACAGCGATGCCATGCTCCGGGCGATCGCACAGGCGCTGGATATCCGGGAGGAGCGTGGCGGCTCGCTGGCCGACGCAATTGGCAGCATCGCTACCGACCTCGATGTGTTGCTGATCCTCGACAACCTCGAGCAGATCGACAATCCCGTCCCGGCCCTGAGCCTGCTCTTCGACAACGCTCCCAGCATCCGGATCCTCGCCACGAGCCGGTCGGCACTGCGCATCCGCGGTGAGCATGAGGTTCAGATTGAGCCCTTCCCGACACCGGATCCCGACAAACTGCCGTCGCTCGAGGAATTGGCGTCGAACCCGGCCGTGGCGCTGTTCGTGGATCGGGCCAATTCGGTCAAGCCGACCTTCGCACTCGGCTCCGACAACGCGGCCGATATCGCCGAGATCTGCCGCCGCCTCGACGGATTGCCGCTGGCGATTGAGCTTGCCGCGGCCCGATCGAAGCTCTTGAGCCCGGCCCAGATGCTGCCGCGCCTGGCGAACCGGCTCCAGCTCCTGACCAGCGGGCCACGCGATCTCCCGGAGCGACAGCAGACCTTGCGCGATGCGATCGCATGGAGCCACGACCTCCTGCCTGAGCGGGAGCAACTGCTCTTCCGGCGAATGGCCGTCTTCTCGGGCGGCGCGACCGTTGATGAAGTGACGATCATTGCCGGGTTCGACCAGGACGACATCTTCGACGATCTCGCCGCGCTGGTCGACCACAGCCTGGTCCGGGTGGTCGACGGAGTCGACGGCGAGGCGCGGTACACGATGCTGCAAACGATCCGGGATTTTGCCGCCGAGCTTCTCGACGAGTCGGGCGAGACGGAGACGATCCCATCGCATATGGTCGATCATTATGTCGCCCTCAGCGAGACGATCAAGAATGAGCTGGTCGGCGCCGGTTCCGCTCATTGGCTGAAAGTGGTGCAGGCGGAGATCGACAACCTTCGCTCCGCGCAGCGCTGGGCGATCGAGTGTGGCGATGCCGTCTCGGCGCAGCGAATCGCCAGCGCCCTTCCGCGCTTCTGGGAGGTGGAAGGCAACTTCACCGAGGGCCGAGCCTGGCTGACTGCCGCGTTGGCGCTCGGCAACGAGCCAACCGAGGATCGCGCCCATGCCCTGATCAGCCTGGCCACGCTTGCCCGACGGCAGGGAGACTACGACTCCGCTATTGCCTCCTATGAGGAAGGGCTCGGCATCTACCGCTCGCTTGATGACCGTTCGGGCATCGCGACCGCGCTCAACAACCTCGGGGTCGTAGCCCAGGACCAGGGCGATTACGACAAGGCGCGGCAATTGCTGACCGAGGCGCAGCAATATTTCGCCTCGATCGACGATCGCCCACGCAATGCCTCGGCCCTGAACAATCTCGGGCTGGTCGCGCGCCGGCAAGGCGATCTGGCCGGCGCGGTCCGCCTCTACGAGCAGAGTCTCGCGCTCTGGACCGAGCTCGGAGATCAACTCCGGCGCGCGCTCTGCTTCAACAACCTCGGCGTCGTTGCCTATTACCTGGGCGACAACGAGACCGCCGAGAGCCGCTACCGGGAGGCGCTGGCCGTCTACCGCCAGCTCGAAGACCGCAGCGGCGCGGCCCTGACCCTCAACAACCTGGCCGAGGTCCTCCGCGACCGGGGCGATTATCCGCAGGCAGTCACGATCTGGCAGGAGAGCCTGGCCCTTCGCTCGGTCCAGGGCGACCGCGTTGGGATCGCGGTTTGCCTGACCGGGATTGGCCGCATCGCCGCGACCGCCGGCATGCCCGACTTCGCCGCGCGGCTGTTTGCCACGGCCATCCGCCTCCAGGACGAAACCGGAGTCTCGCTCCCCCCTCGCGAACGCGATGTCCAGGAAAAGGCAATCGCCGAGTTGCGCCGTTCCATGGACTCAGCGACGTTCCAGCGCGCGTGGGATGCCGGCAATGCCATGCCGCTCGCCGCGCTCCTCGAAGAGGTTGCGAATAGCGCCGATTCACTGATCGAGGCATCCACCCGGGTGGCATCCCGCCCGAGCACGACCGTCAAGTCTGCCGCAACCGAGGCCGGACTGACGCGCCGCGAGATCGACGTCCTCCGCCTGCTTGTCGACGGACTCTCGGACCGGGAGATCGGCGACGCCCTGTTCATCAGCCACCGCACCGCGATGACTCACGTCGCCAACATCCTCGGCAAACTCAACCTCGACAGCCGCACCGCCGCAGCCGCCTTTGCGCTTCGGAACAATCTGGTCTGACGGCGTTTTCGGTTTTCGAGGACGAGCCTATCTGGCCCCTCTTCTCGCCTGCTCGCCTCCCGGCTGCCCGCCTTACTGCAAACCCCGCGCCCCACTTCTCGACTGCTCGACTCCTCGACTCCTCGACTC
>DASQCG010000158.1:0-8898 GCA_035634825.1 Thermomicrobiales bacterium
TACACGACCGGCGGCGCATTCGTCATTCACCGTGAGGCGACGCTCGGCATGCTCGAGCCGGGTAAACATGCCGACCTGATCATCCTTGACTGCGACCCACGCGAGCGCACACCCGCTGAGCTGGTGGGCATCGAGGCGCGCGCGACCATGGTCGGCGGTCAGTGGGTGCATGACGCCCGCTGAGCGGTCGGCCGAACTGGTCTAGGCGCGCCCGTCTTCGGTGAGCTGGGGCATGTCGTCGGCGGGGCCGGCGAGTCGGCTGACGAAATGCATTTTGGGCTCGTATAACCCGCGCATGGGACCGGCTGCTTCGTGCCAGGCGGCGTCGGCGGCTTCTTCCGATTCGTAGAGGGTAATCGAGACAATCGTGTCTGGCGCGGTGCGCACGATCATGGAGTCGAGGATGCCGATATCGCGCATGGTCGGAAGCGTTTTTCGCAGGACATCCCGCACGAAGGCGTGGTAGACGGCGTCGTCCTGAATAGACTCGTCCAATCGCCAGGTGCTGAGAGAGGCATACATATCCGCATCTCCTCGCGAACGGGGTCGTGCGAACTCGGTCTCTGTGAAAGTGATACGTCAAAGAAAAGGATATCAGTCAAAGCTGGTTCCCGATAGAGCCATTAGCCTCGCAATCGGGCACGCATTGCCGAATTAGCCGGAGCGCTTCTCGTGGAGGCGCTCTTCCGTCGGCCGGTTTGGCTCGGGGAGGGGCGCTCGGGTGGCCTTGAGCACGAAGGTGCTGAAGGCGATTGCGACCAGCGCCGGGATCACAGCCGCCAGCGGCAGGAGCACGTAATACGACGCCATGATGACCAGCAACGGGATGATCACGGTGAACAGCAGCACCACCAGGGCCGCCGGCAACCGCGCGCCGGTTACCCGCGCTCCCGCAACAATGACCTGCTTCGCTGGGAGATCGGTCATCGCGGCAAGGGCGAAGATGACGAGCGTCGCGGTGACCGTGAGGAGCAGCAGCACCAGCCAGAGCGGCGACAGGAACGAGAGCGCACTGCCGCCACTGCCGTAGTAGTCGAGGTTGAATGCCGTCAGCGCGACGATCGGAAGGGTCGCGAGTGTGACGATCCAGCTGCGAATAAACTGCGCCCAGAGGAACTCGCCGCTCTCGCGAAGTCCCGGTCGGTCCTGCCATGGCCCGATTCGCGGATCGGCATGCTTGAAGAGCAGGAGAGTGGCGGGGGGCGCGAAGATCACCGTGATCAACAGGACCCACCAGGCGGCCGAGACCAACAGCATGATCCAGATTCGGTCATACAAGTCGCGATAGGATCGTAGGGCCAGGCGAAGCGCGCTCACGTGGAGTCCATTCGTGCATCGGATCGGTTGAGTTGAATCTACCGCACTCTGCCCAATTCGGCCGCCGTCCTGATCCGGAAACGTGGCACGCCGTGACAAACGCCAGAGAAGCGCCAGGCGGTTAGTGCTACCATTTGGGCCGGTCAGCGCGCTTGGCGACGGCCCTTTCAGTTTGAACCGGAGTTAGCCACAACGTGGAAGTCCACGGCGGAAACTGGGCAGTCATTGGCCTGATGGTGCTGGCCGCATTCGCGATGGCCAACACGCTGCTGATCCTCAACCTGATCGTTGCGCCGTCGAAGCCGTCGAAGGCGAAGGCGGCTCCATATGAGAGCGGCGTGCCGGATGTCAGTCCGGTCAAGCCGCGATACACCCCCCGGTTCTACGTCGTGGCGATGTTGTTCGTGGTCTTCGATATCGAAGCGATCTTCATCTACCCGTGGGCGGTCAACTTCGACCAACTTGGCCTGTTCGGGATGGTTGAAATGTTCTCCTTCATAGGATTGCTTGGCATCGGCTATGTCTATGCCTGGAAGAAAGGGGCCCTGGAATGGGTCTGATCGACGATCGATTTGACAAGAACGTCTTCACGACGTCGCTTGACTTCCTATTCAACTGGGGGCGGCGCTCGTCCCTCTGGTGGCTGCAGTTCGGACTGGCCTGCTGCGCGATCGAGATGATCGCGGCGTCGATGGCCCGGTTCGACCTTGCCGAGCGGTTCGGCATGCTCTACCGCGCCTCTCCCCGCCAGGCCGACCTGATGATCGTCGCCGGCACCGTGACCAAAAAGATGGCCCCGGTCGTCCGCCAGCTCTACGATCAGATGCCCGAGCCGAAGTGGGTGATCTCGATGGGCTCGTGCGCGAATGTCGGCGGCCCGTTCGATTCGTACGCGGTAGTCCAGGGCGTCGACCAGGTTGTCCCGGTCGACATCTATGTGCCGGGTTGCCCGCCGACGCCTGAGGCGCTGTACTACGGTGTCCTCGAGCTCCAGAACAAGGTCATCAAGTATCAGACCATGGCCAAGAAGCAGGGCGCCGCGGCTGCCGAGGCCGATCGCATCGCGAGCCGGGCCGAAGCCATGGCTGCCGTTCGCGGCTAAGCGCAAGGGGAGTTACGCGTGAGCGAGGGCAATCTGCCCCAGACGGTGGAGACGGATCAGACGCCGGTCGCCACCGAACCAGTTGATCCGTGGGCCCGCGAGAACTATTTCGACCCCGACGTTGAGCGGCATCCGGCGGTTCGAGTCATCCGGGAGACATTTCCGGGCGCAATACTCGACATCGTTCGGTTCCGCGACGAGACGACGATCCATATCCGGCCGGAACTGTTACTGGAGATCTGCACACTGCTTCGCGGGCACGAGCAGGTCGGTATGGATGTCCTGACCGACATTACGGCAGTCGACATGCTCCGCCTGCGGCAAGCGCCCCGATTCGACGTCGTGGCCCTGCTTTACTCGCTCAGAAACCGCGTTCGGCTTCGGCTTAAGGCCGGCATCGACGAAGGACAGCCCGTCCCGTCGCTGGTTCCGCTTTGGAACGGCGCCAACTGGCTCGAGCGCGAGACATACGACATGTTCGGCATCGTCTTCGAGGGTCACCCGAACCTGCGGCGGATCCTCCTGGCGGACGACTGGGACGAGGGCTTCCCGCTGCGCAAGGACTACCCGTTGCGTGGCTGGAAGGAGTTCCCGGTCTATAACACCGAGCGCACCGTCGGCCGTGTCCGCACGCGCTGGACCGGGCGGGGAGTGTAGGTACCATGAGCACGCCTGTTTCCGATTTCGATCTCGTCAGCGACGGATCGACCCTCGATAACTCACCGGAGCCACCCAAGACCGGTACGCTGACGATCAGCGACGAGGTGACCCGGCCGGATGGCTCGCACCAGCTGGTCCTGAACATGGGACCGCAGCATCCAAGCACGCACGGCGTGCTCCGGGTCATTCTCGGTCTCGACGGCGAAGTCATCACCGACTGCGATCCGGTCATCGGATACCTCCACCGGGGTGTCGAGAAGATCGGCGAGCAGCACCGCTATGCGCAGGTCGTGACCTGGACTGACCGGACCGACTACGTCGCCGCGCCGATGAACAACCTCGGTTGCATCATGGCGATCGAGAAGCTGTGTGACGTCACCGCACCTGAGCGCGCGCAGTACTGGCGCGTGATCATGTCGGAGCTGGCCCGGATCGCCTCGCACCTCGTTTGGCTGGGGACGCACGCGCTCGATATCGGCGCACTTTCGATGTCCCTGTACTGCTTCCGCGAGCGCGAGCTGATCCTCGACATGTTCGAGATCTTCTGCGGCGCCCGCCTGACGACGAACATGATGGAAATCGGCGGCTTCTCGCGGCCGATTCCGGAATTGCTGCCGTCGATGGTGCGCGACTTCTGCAAGGTCTTCCCGGACCGCCAGCAAGAGTACGTGGACCTCCTCGATGCCAACCCGATCTGGCAGGCGCGGACCAAGGGCGTCGGCATCATCTCCCCAGAGGCGGCAGTCTCCTATGCGCTGACCGGCGCATGCCTCCGCGGCTCGGGAGTCAACTACGACATTCGCAAGGCGATGCCGTACCTCGTCTATGATCGGCTCGACTTCGAGGTGCCGATCGGCGTTCACGGCGATGTCTTCGACCGCTATCTCGTTCGCATGGAGGAGATGCGGCAGACGCTTCGGATCATCGAGCAGTGCCTGGACGCGGTCGAGAATGACGATCGCCCGCTTATGGCCTACGAGTCGAACTACGTCATGCCGCCGCACAAGGGCACCATGACGACGGCCGAGGACATGCAGCGCCACTTCATCTGGGTTATCAAGGGGTTCAGTCCGCCGGTCGGCGAGGCCTATTTCGCGGTTGAGCATCCGAAGGGCGAGAACGGGTACTACTTCGTGTCAGACGGGACTCCGTTGCCGTACCGGTGGCGGGTCCGCTCCCCGGATTTCGTCAACCTGAGCGTGCTGCCGCACATGGCTCAGGGCGCGATGCTCGCGGATGTGGTGGCGCTGATCGGAACGATCGATATCGTGCTCGGATCGGTAGACCGCTAATACGAACTCATTCGCCAGACAGTGCCGGTCACGGTACCATTGCGCGTGGCCCGCGCCTGTCTGGCCGCCATTTGACAGGGTGCGCCGGCTTGCAGATGTGGGCCTGATCGCACATCGCGGATCAGTGCGGGATTGGGGAATCCCGGTAAGGGCAACGGGAAACACGCATGGCGGATATGCCGCTCTGGCTCAATTTCATCATCGCCTTCCTGATCATGAACATCCTGCTCGTGGGCATGGCGTACATGACCTACTATGAGCGCAAGGTGCTCGCCGCGATGCAAGACCGGATGGGACCGATGCGGTCCGGTCCGAAGGGGCTCCTCCAGCCGCTTGCTGACGGTGTCAAGCTGCTCGGCAAGGAAGACTTGATCCCCGCCGCGGCCGACAAGTGGGTCTTCTGGTTTGCGCCACTCATCGTCTTCGTTACGGCCGTCGTCGGCGTGGCGGTGATCCCCTTCGGCGGCACGATCCACGTCTTCGGGCAGGACATCAATCTCTTCATCACCGATCTCAATGTCGGGGCGCTGTTTGTCCTGGCATTCGGCTCGATCGGCGTCTACGGCATCATCCTCGGTGCCTACGCCTCCGCCAATCGCTACTCCTTGCTGGGCGGTCTCCGGTCGGCCGCGCAGGTGATCTCGTACGAGATCATCCTCGGCCTTTCTCTGGTCGGCATCTTCATTCTGACCGGCTCGCTGAGCCTGCGAGAAATCCAGCTCGCGCAACAGGGCACGATCAGCATCTTCGGCCTGGACGTCAGCAACTGGTATGTGATCACCCAACCGGTCGCCTTCATCATCTTCATGATCGCGGCCGTCGCCGAGACAAACAGGGCCCCGTTCGACCTCCCGGAGGCCGAGACCGAGCTGGTCTCCGGTTTCCACACCGAATACTCGGCGTTCCGGTTCTCGTTCTACTTCCTCGGCGAATACATCTCGATGATCGTGATTTCGCTCTTCGCCAGCACCCTCTTTCTGGGCGGTACGAGCGGACCGGGCAGCAGCGAATACTGGGGTCTCGGCATCGTCTGGCTGCTGGTCAAGACGATCCTGTTCCTCTTCTTCTATATCTGGCTGCGCGCCACGCTGCCCCGGTTCCGATACGACCAACTGATGGGGATTGCCTGGAAAGTGCTGCTGCCGGCGGTGCTGCTCAACATCATGCTGACCGCGTTGACGCGGCTGCGCGGTAACGGCCAGATCAGTTCCGGCCAGCTGGTTGCCGTGATTGCGGTCACGGTCGGTGTTCTGGTGCTGATCTGGGGCCTGAACCAACTCTCCAACCGATGGGCGGATGCGGAAAGTGCATAGCAACGATCGAGTACACGTGATCACACGGCGCGGAGCGAACTGATGCCCTGGGATTTTGTCGCGTTCATGCTGCTGGCGGCCATCTGCGTAATCTGCGCGGGCGGCGTAGTGGCATCGGCCAATCCGATCCACTCCGGCATCTTCCTCGGTATCTGCTTCATCCACGTGGCCGGTATCTTCGTGATGCTGGGCGCGGAGTTTTTGGCGGTGGTGCAGGTGATCGTCTACACCGGCGCGATCCTGGTGCTGCTGCTCTTCGTGCTGATGCTGGTCGACCCGGATGCGTTGCCGGAGTTCACGAGCGCCCACCCGGTCCAGCGCACGGTCGCGGTGCTGCTCGGGCTGGTGTTGCTGCTTGAGGTCGCGGTCGCGATTCTTGGCCGAACGGTCAAGGGCGTGGCCAGCAATGCCACCCCGGAGAACATCGCACTCGTCGGCGGCAACACGCAGGCGCTCGGCCGCTCCCTGTACACCGAATACCTCCTGCCATTCGAAATTGCCTCGCTGGTTTTGACCGTCGGCGTGATCGGCGCGATCGTGCTGGCGATGCCAGAGCGGCTCGGCGCGCGAGTCCGCCGCCGGGGCACGATCTCGCTCGGCCACCCGCGCGGGACCGACCTCGTGCTGCCGGAGGGCGTGCGTGGAGAAAGCCCAATTCCCGATTCGGCAGCCGAGCTGGAAACAGGTCTACCGTCGCGCCGCGAGGTGATCATGGTCGGCAATGCCCGGGATTACACGACCGTTGGTCGCGGCAGGCAATAGAGGAGCGATCGCACCACAATGACGGACGTCGGCACAGATCATTTTCTGCTCCTGAGCGCGGTGCTCTTCATCATCGGGATGATGGGTGTCCTGATTCGGCGCAACATGATCATCATCTTCATGTGCGTCGAGCTGATGTTGACTGCGGCCAACATCACGCTGGTGGCCTTCGGTTGGGAGAACAACTCGATGAGCGGACAGTCGTTCGTCGTGTTTACGATCGCGGTTGCGGCGGCCGAAGCGGCCGTCGGCCTGGCGATCATCCTGGCGCTCAGCCGCCGGCTGCACTCGGTCGACATCGACGACATGCGCGTGTTGCGGGATTAGCGATGGTGGTTGGCGGAGCGATCCGGCTCTTTCCGGAACGAGTTGAGGTTTAGGGGCAAATGGCAGATTACTTGTTTCTGATTCCAGCGCTGCCTTTGCTGGCGTTTGCCATCAACTTCATCTTCGGGCGGAACTTTATTCGGGACAAGGCACACTGGATTGCGGCGCCGGCCGTATTTGCCTCGTTCGTGCTCTCCCTGATCGTTTTCTTCAATATCCGTGACAAGGGTGAGGCGCTCGATAAGCACCTCTTCACCTGGATTCCTTCCGGCTCGTTCCACATAGAAGTCGCGCTGCATGTCGATCAGCTGACCGCGGTCATGCTGCTCGTGGTCACGAGCGTCGGCTTCCTCGTCCACTTCTATTCGATCGGATACATGCAGGGGGATCCCGGCTACTTCCGCTTCTTCTCGTACCTGCCGCTTTTCGTCTTCTCAATGTTGATGCTGGTTATGGCGGACAACTTCCTGGTGCTGTTCGTCTTCTGGGAAGCCGTCGGACTCTGCTCGTACCTGCTGATCGGCTACTACTTCCAGCGCCGCTCGGCCAACAACGCCGCCAAGAAGGCCTTCATTGTCAATCGCATCGGCGACCTTGGCTTCGGCGTCGGCATCATGTGGATCTTCTCAGCCTTCGGGACGCTGAACTTCTTCGGCGATACTGGCGTGTTCCATCTCGCCGAGACCGGCACTGTCAGCGGGCGTACGTTGACCGGCATCTCGCTGCTGCTCTTCATGGGCGCGATGGGCAAGAGCGCGCAGTTCCCGCTCCATGTCTGGTTGCCGGACGCGATGGAGGGCCCGACACCGGTTTCCGCCCTGATCCATGCCGCAACCATGGTGACCGCCGGCATCTACCTGATTGCCCGCGCCCATCCGATCGTCGAGCAATCGCAGACCGCGATGTGGGTGATCGCAACGATTGGCGCCTTGACCGCCTTTATGGCGGCGACAATCGCCATCACGCAGAACGACATCAAGCGGGTCATTGCCTACTCGACGGTCAGCCAGCTCGGCTACATGGCCTTCGCGCTCGGCACCGGGGCCTGGATATCCGCGATCTTCCATCTAATGACGCATGCCTATTTCAAGGGTCTGCTCTTCCTCGGCAGCGGTTCCGTCATCCACGGTATGCACGAGGAGCAGAACATCCAGAAGATGGGTGGTTTGCGGAAGTACATGCCGATCACCTTCTGGACCTTCATGGCCGGCTCTTTGGCCAATGCCGGCGTGGTTCCGTTTGCCGGGTTCTGGTCGAAAGACGAGTTGATTACCGGCGCGTGGACCAGCTCCGTCTTCCCGAACTGGGGCAAGGTGATCGCAATCGTCGGCCTGGTGTCGGCATTCCTGACTGCCTTCTACATGTTCCGGCTTGTATTCCTGACTTTCTACGGCAAGCCGCGGTTCGACGTGCACGAAGTTCACGTGCATGAGTCGGGTCCGACGATGACGATCCCGCTCGTGCTGCTGGCAATCCCGTCGCTGCTTGTCGGCTTCGTCGGCTTCCCGCCGGATGACGGCCGGATTCATCATTTCCTCGCCCCGGTCTTCGAGAGCGGCAGCTCCACCACCGAAGCGGCGGCACCGCCGGCCGAGACGGCGTCCCTTTACGTCCTGCAGGAGACGACTACGGACGAGCATGCCGCCAATGAAACCGCGGCGGCGCCCGCGGAGCACCACATCTCGAATGCAACGAAGTGGACCTTCGCCATCCTCTCGACCATCGTCGCGCTGTCCGGCATCTTTGTCGCGTACCTGACGTACATCACGGGGACGATCAGCGCGGCCGCTGTGGCGCGGCGCTACAACGGCATCTACATGTTCCTGTATGAGCGCTGGCGCATCGATGAGTTCTACGATCGGAACGTCGTCCAGGTGCTCAAGCGATTCGCCATGTTCAGTTGGCGCGTCATCGATGTCGGCATCATCGACGCCACGGTCAACGGGACGGCCAGACTAGTCACCGGGCTCAGCGGTCGCCTGCGAACGCTGCAGACCGGCCTCGTCGCGAACTATGCCCTGGCGATTGCGCTGGGGATGGTCGTGATTATCGGCGTCTATTTCGCAGCCTTTAGCGACCTTCTGCGGTAGGGAGAGGATCGAGCGTGGACTTTCCGTTGCTGAGC
>DASQCG010000159.1:0-2472 GCA_035634825.1 Thermomicrobiales bacterium
TGATCGCCGACGGGCCGAGGCTGGCCATGATCGCGATCGCCAGCAGGATGCTCGGGAAGGCCATCAAGCCGTCCATCGCCCGCATGATCCAAGAATCCAGGCGCGTGTAGTAGCCGGAGATCAGGCCGAGCACCGAGCCCATCAGGGCGGCGGCGGCGGTCACGCTGAGCCCGATCACGAGCGACGTGCGCCCGCCGTAGATCACCCGCGCGAAGATATCCCGGCCGCGGTCGTCCGTGCCGAAGAGGAAGTCGCGCGATGGGGCGGTGAGCTTCACGCCTGGATCGAGGAAGGTCGGGTCGTGCGACGTCAGCAGCGGCGCGAAGATCGCGGCCAGCGCGATGGTCGCCAGGATGACGGCCGCCGCGAGCGTAACCGGGCTGCTGGTCAGTGCCCGCAGCCACGCCGAGCGGCGGGAGCGCGGGGCGCTCTCGAAGGCGACGGCCGAATCGACGGCGGCGGCAGCGACAAAGGTTGATTCCGCCATCACTCCCCTCCCAGCCGCACGCGGGGATCGATGTAGACGTAGAGCACATCCACGATCAGGTTGACGACCACGTAGGTCATGGCGATGATCATCACCGCGCCCTGGATTACCGGGTAGTCGCGCCGGGAGATGCTCTGGACCACCAGACGGCCCATCCCCGGGATCGTGAAGACGACCTCGGTCACCACTGCGCCGCCGAGCAGCGCGCCCACCGATGTCCCGATCACGGTCAGGGCCGGAATCAGCGCGTTCCGCAATGCATGGCCGACAACGACGCCGCGCTGGGTCAGTCCCTTGGCGAAGGCGGTGCGGACGTAGTCCTCCCGCAGCACATCGAGCATCGAGGAGCGCACGAGGCGGGCCAGCAGGCCACTCGATGAGAAGCCGAGCGCGAAGGCGGGCATGAGCATGGCCTTGAAGTGCGCGACCGGGTCTTCGGTGATCGGCGTGTATCCGCCCGAAGGCAGCCACCGCAACCGGACCGAGAAGAGCAGGATCAGGAGAATGCCCAGGAAGAAGGTCGGGATCGCCGCGCCGGAGATCGAGATCATCGTCACGATGCGGTCGATGATCGAGTTGTGCTTGACCGCCGAGATGACCCCGGCCGGCACGCCGATCGCGATTTGCACGATCAGTGCGTAGATCGTCAGCAGAACCGTCGGCTGGACGCGTTCGCCCATGGCGGTCGTGACCGGCTTGCCCATGAAGATCGACTCGCCGAAGTCGAGCGTCAGCACGTTGCCGAACCAGTGCAGGAATTGAACGGGCAGAGGATCGTTCAGGCCGAGCTGCTCGCGCAGGTTCGCGATCGCTTCCGGCGTGGCCGAATCCCCCAGAATGACTGCCGCCGGGTCACCCGGTGTCAGGTGTACCAGCGCGAAGACCACGATCCCTACCACCAGGATCACCGGGATCAGCAGGACCAGTCGTCGCAGGATGTATGCCGTCATCGGGACCTCAATATACGATCAATGAAAGAAACGGGGCACTCCGCCCAGCCGCGAAGGTGCCCCGTTGGAGATTGCCGCTGAAGTCTACTCCTTGATCCAGAAATTCCAGTACTTCGCGCCGCGCTCGAACTGACCATCCCAACCGCCGAGCTTGTCGGAGCGGAAGGAGCAGATGCTCGAGTCGCCGATCTTGAGTGCCGGAATCTCGGTGTAGTTCGCTGTCTGGATCTTCTCGAACAGCGCGTAGCGGGTGTCGAAGTCAGACTCGGAGAGCAGGTCGGAAGCGAGCGCGAGGCTGCTTTCCGAGCTCCACCAGCCCGGGTAGATGTTCATCTGCCCGACGTACGAGATCTGGCTCGGATCCGGCACGAATCCGTGCCCCGTCACGAACATCTCCCAGGCATCCTTCTTGGCCCGGTTCTCGAGGACCGTCGCCCAGTCGGTGACCCGGAAGTCGACCGTGATGCCGATGTCTTCGAGCTGCTGCTTCATGACGATCGCCGCGCCGTACATATAGGAGTACTCCTGCGTGCACATGAAGCGCAGCGGCTCGCCGGCATACCCGGCCTCCTGCAGCTTGGCCTTGGCAGCGTCGACGTTGTAGTTGTTGTAGTTCTCCTGCCCCGCGGTCGTGTACCAGGCGGTCTGCTTCATCATCAGGCCTGGATCGAGCCGGATGAAGTCGCCGCCGCCACGGCCGGACTGCAACTGCGGCGTCGGGTCCATCGACATCTGGATGGCCTGTCGCATGGCCAGGTTGTCCTTGAACATGGGCGATTCCCAGTTCAGGAAGTGGACGTCCCAGTTCGTCGGCGGCAAGATCTCGGCGATCAGACCCGAGTAGTCCTTGAGCACCTCGTACTGGTCGTTGCTGATGTTGCGGTCATCCATGTGGTAGTCGCCGGCCTGAAGCCCGGCCACGCGGGCGGCCTCGTCCGGGACCGGGTAGAACTCGATCGCATCGAGATAGGCGTACTTCTTGCCGCCGTAGCCATTGGCCGTCTCAGCGGACGAGGTATAGCCATCGAATCGCTC
>DASQCG010000160.1:0-10202 GCA_035634825.1 Thermomicrobiales bacterium
CGCCGGCATCTGCAACGAACGCCGCAATGTTGTCGGCCTGATGCCGCATCCTGAGCGCGCATCCGATCCCTTGCTGGGTCCAACTGACGGTCTGAAGATGCTCAGTGGCATTCGCGCGTTCCTTTCGGTACCGGCCTAGGAGATCCGCGACGATGACCGCCCGCACCGATTCGCCCCGCATCACGCCTGAGGTCTGGCGAAGCCTCGCCTTGAGTGACGCCGAATACAACCGGATCGTCGAGCTGCTTGGTCGCGAGCCGTCGATCGTCGAGTTGGGAATGTTCGGGTCGATGTGGAGCGAGCATTGCGGCTACAAGCACTCCCGGCCGCTCTTCCCGCTGCTACCGACCCAGGCCGAATTTGTCGTGGAGGGGCCTGGCGAAAATGCCGGCGCCGTCGACATCGGCAATGGCCTGGCCGCGGTCTTCAAGGTCGAATCGCACAACCATCCGAGTGCCGTCGAGCCGCACCAGGGCGCCGCGACCGGTGTCGGCGGCATCGTTCGCGACATTTTCACGATGGGTGCCCGGCCGGTCGCGATTCTTGATTCGCTTCGATTTGGCCCGCTGGACTCAGAGCGAAACCGGTACCTGTTCGAGAACGTGGTCGGCGGCATCGGCGACTATGGCAATTGCCTCGGTATCCCGAATGTGGGCGGCGAGGTGTACTTCGACGAGTCGTATAACGGGAACCCGTTGGTCAACGCGATGTGCGTCGGCGTGGTCGAGATCTCGCAGCTGATGCGGGCGCGCGCCTCTGGCATCGGCAATGTGGTCATGATCATCGGTGCCGAGACCGGCCGCGACGGACTTCACGGCGCGACGTTTGCCTCGGTCGAGGATCCCGAGGCATCGCACCGCGGCGTCGTCCAGGTCGGAAATCCGTTCCTCGAGAAGCTACTGCTCGAGGCCTGCCTCGAGCTGCTCCAGGGCGATGATGTCGTCGCAATGCAGGACCTCGGCGCAGCGGGTCTGACCAGCAGCTCGGTCGAATGTGCGGCCCGCGGCGGAGTCGGGATCGACATCGACGTGGCGAAGGTTCTGCGCCGCGAGCCGTGCCTGACGCCGTTCGAGGTCATGCTCAGCGAGAGCCAGGAGCGAATGCTGCTCGTCGTCCGGCCGGAGGGAATTGAGCGGGTCCGCGCAGTCGTCCAGAAGTGGTCGCTGGACGCCGCCGAGAT
This sequence comes from Thermomicrobiales bacterium, assembly GCA_035634825.1. GTDB lineage: Bacteria > Chloroflexota > Chloroflexia > Thermomicrobiales > UBA6265 > DASQCG01. The sequence goes on from DASQCG010000160.1 coordinate 1,181, forward strand.
CGGCAAAGTGACCGACACCGGAAACGTCGTGATCCGGGAAGGTGATGAAGTCGTCGGCGATGTACCGGCGGCGCTATTCACTGATGAGTGCCCGACATACGTTCGTGAGGCGGCTGAGGACCCGGTGATCACCGCCGCGCGCACATCTGATTGGCGAGATATATCGGATATCGCGCCCGACAAGGTTGCCGCGACCACAATGGAGTTGCTCGGAACGGCCAATATCGGCAGCCGACGCCCGGTCTACCGCCGCTACGACTCGACAATCATGACCAACACGGTCGTTGGACCAGGTCCCTCCGATGCGGCAGTGCTCCGCATCAAGGGGCAGGAGACCGGCCTTGCGATCTCGCTTGATTGCAATTCCCGATATTGCTACCTGGATCCATATCGCGGCGCTCAATTGGCCGTGGCCGAAGCGCTCCGCAATGTCAGCTGCGTGGGCGGGCGACCGCTCGCTGTCACCAATTGCCTCAACATCCGCAATCCCGAGAAACCGGCCGGCTACTTCCAGCTGAGCCGCGCGATTGCCGGGATGGCGGATGCGTGCCGGGCGCTCGGGGTGGTCGTCGTCAGCGGAAACGTCTCGCTCTACAACGAGACAGCCGACTCAGCAATTTTCCCAACGCCGACCATTGGGTGCGTCGGAGTCGTGGATGACGTGAGCAGGCATGCTCGGATGACCTGGCGCGAAGGCGACCAGATCCTGTTGCTCGGTGGCGGCGAGCCCACACTCGGCGGATCCGAGTACCAGGCCGCACTCCATGGCGTGACCATCGGCGAGCCGCCCGCGCTCGATCTCAGGCAGGAAGCCGCCGTGCAGCAAGTGGTCCGCGAGGCGATCGCGGCGGGTGAGGTCCGCACCGCCCACGATGTCTCTCTGGGTGGGTTGGCGGTCGCAATCGCTGAGATGGCCATCCATTCCGGCATCGGCGCGATAATCTCGATTCCGGCCGACAGCCGCAGCGACGTCTTCTGGTTCGGCGAGTGCGCGAGCGCAATTCTGGTCGCGGTTGACACTGCCCAAGCGGCGGCCGTGCTTGATCGAGCCGCGGCAGCAGATGTACCGGCGACGGTGATCGGAACCGCGATGGGCGCGGAGATCCTGTTCGGGCCAGGAGATTCAGTCGATTTGGCGGCAGCAAGTGAGCGGTACGAATCGGCCCTTACTGCGGGCAACGCATAGGAAGGCGAGGAGATGTCCAAAGCGTTCCGGGACGACAAGCCAACCGAAGAATGCGGCGTATTCGGCATCTTTGCGCCAGAGCAGGACGTTGCCCGGATCACCTTCTTTGGCCTCTACGCCCTCCAGCATCGCGGCCAGGAGAGCGCCGGCATTGCGACCTCCGATGGCGAGCACGTCTCGATCCGAACCCGGATCGGTTTGGTCAGCCAGGCCTTCTCCGAGGACGATCTCGCCCTCTTGCCCGGTCACATTGCGGTCGGCCACGCCCGATATTCGACCCAGGGCGCAAATAGCCCGCGCAACGCCGGTCCGATGATAAGCGGATCGAATCTGGGTCCGGTGGTGGTCGCGCACAACGGCAACATTACGAACGCGCTTGCCCTGCGCGAGGAGCTCGAGCATGACGGCGAGCGGTTCCTGACCACGACCGACAGCGAAATCCTGACCCGGCTGATCGCGCTCAGCCCGGGCTTCACCTTCGTCGACAAGATCCGCCACGCCATGACGCGGATGCTGGGCGCATATTCGCTGGCGATCCTGAGCAAGGACCGGCTCTTCGCCGTCCGCGATCCGCTCGGTGTGCGGCCGCTCTGCCTCGGCAAGATCGACGACAACTGGGTCGTCGCCTCCGAGAGCTGCGCGCTGGCGACCGTCGGCGCGACCTTCGTGCGGGAGGTGGAGCCCGGCGAAATTGTCGAGATCAAGGGCGCCTCGGCGACGAGCTACACGCAGGAGTTCCCGCGCAAGCAGGCGATGTGCCTCTTCGAGCTGATCTATTTCGCGCGGCCAGACAGCATCATCCACGGCCAGCGGTTGCACATGGTTCGCCAGCGCATGGGCGCGCAGCTGGCGCGGGAGTTCCCGGTCGAGGCGGATGTCGTCGTCGGCCTGCCCGACTCGGCAACACCGGCCGCGATCGGTTATGCGCAGGAAACCGGGATCCCGTACGCGGAGGCGCTGATCAAGAACCGATACATCGGCCGGACGTTTATCCAGCCCGATCAACGACTGCGGGATCAAGGCGTCACGCTCAAGTTCAATGCGCTTCCGGAGGCGATCGCCGGAAAGCGGGTGGTCCTTGTCGACGACACGATCGTACGCGGGACGACCAGTCGTCCAATCGTGCAGTTGTTGCGGAACTCGGGGGCCAAAGAGGTCCACATGCGCGTCCACGCTCCGCCAATGATGTGGCCATGCTACCTGGGCGTCGATCTTGCCAGGCGCGACGAATTGATCGCCGCCCGGATGACGGTTCCGGATATCGGCCGGTTCATCGGAGCAGATTCGATTGGGTATCTTTCACTCGAAGGACTGCTGGAGGCGATCGACGCGCCGGATGCAGGATTCTGCACCGGCTGCCTGACCGGACATTATCCGGTCAACGTCCAGATGGGCCTGGACAAATTGGTACTGGAACGGGTGTAGCAAAGGGAGCACGGTGGCAGACGACACGTTGAGACGTACCCCGCTTTTCGATCGCCATGTGGCGCTCGGAGCGAAGATCATTCCCTTTGCCGGCTGGGAGATGCCGGTCCAGTATTCCGGCATCATCGCCGAGCACAACGCCGTCCGGAATCAGGCCGGCTTGTTCGACCTCGGGCACATGGGTCAGGTAGATGTCGCCGGTCCGGACGCGCTGGCGTACCTCCAGGCCACCACGACGAATGACGTCAGCACATTGCAGCCCGGCGAGGCGCAGTACGCGATGCTGCCGAACGAGCGGGGCGGCGTGATCGACGACATCCTGATCTACCGCCGGCCCGAAGGCGACGGATACATGGTCGTCGTCAACGCATCCAACCGCTTCCGTGACGTCGACTGGATGCACGAGCAGCGAGAGAAACGGCGCGAGCTCAACGTCTCGGTCCGCGACATCTCGGACGAAACCGGGATGATTGCCATCCAGGGACCGAACGCACCAGCAATTGCGCAGTCGATCTCAGGCGACGACCTCTCGAATATTGCCCATTACCACTGGCGTTCTGGAACGATCGCCGGAGTGCCGGTCATGGTCGCTCGCACCGGTTACACCGGCGAGGACGGGTTCGAGATCTACGGCCCGATCGATCAGGCCGGCAAGGTCTGGGATGCGCTGATGGCGGCCGGCAAGGACCTGGGCCTGCAACCGATCGGCCTCGGCGCGCGCGACACGTTGCGTCTCGAATCCCGAATGCCGCTCTATGGCCAGGAGCTCGGCGACGACATCTCACCGTACGAGGCCGGTCTCGGCTGGGCGGTCAAGCTCAACAAGGGCGACTTCGTCGGCCGCGAAGGCATGGCTGCCGTCAAGGCCGAGGGACCGAAGCGCAAGGCGGTCGGGTTCCACATGACCGAGCGCAGCGGCGCGCCCCGGACTCATTACCCGGTCGGTGTCGAAGGGACCGTCATCGGCGAAGTGACCAGCGGTGCATTCTCCCCGACATTAGGCGAGAATATCGGGCTGGCGCTGGTTGCGCCGGAGTACGCGGGCGTCGGCAAGCCCTTGCAGGTGGAGATCCGCGGGAAGTGGGTCAACGCCGAGCAAATCAAGATGCCGTTTTACAAGCGATCCGACCAGTAGCAATCTGACGAGAGGGAACGAGAACGATGGCGGTACCCGGGGATCTGAAATACACGAAATCACACGAATGGGCGCGTGTCGAAGGCGACATCGTCACTATCGGCATGACCGACTACGCGCAGGGCGAGCTGGGCGACATCACCTATCTCGAGTTGCCGGAGCCAGGCGAGGCGGTCAGCGCCGAAGAGCCATTCGGTGTGGTCGAGTCGGTCAAGGCAGCCTCTGATATCTATGCTCCGGTTACGGGCGAGATCGTCGAGCGAAACGAAGATGCGGTCGGCGGACCCGAAGTCGTCAACGCGTCGCCGTACGAGCAGGCGTGGCTGGTCAAGATCCGGGTCGACGATCAAGGCGGGCTCGACAAGCTGATGTCCGCCGATGAGTATGAAAAGTACCTCGAAGAAGTCGCGCACTAGTCGCAGGAAGGTCCGGTCGCTCCGTTCATGACATTCAATCCACATACCGCAGAGGATCGCGCCGAGATGCTGGCCGCGGTCGGGGTCGCCTCGGTCGAGGAGTTGTTCACGGGCATTCCCGAGGACATTCGCCGACCGGACCTCCACCTGCCAACGGCGCTGACCGAGATGGAAGCGGCAGCCCGCTTGACCGAGTTGGCCGGCAAGAACCTGCAGATCGCGCCGGGCAACAGCTTCCTGGGCGCCGGCAGCTACAGCCATTATGTGCCGGCGCTGGTCAACCAACTGCTTTTGCGTGGCGAGTTATTCACTGCCTACACGCCGTATCAGCCTGAAGTTGCGCAGGGCACGTTGCAGGTGATTTACGAGTTCCAGAGCATGGTAGCGGCCCTGCTCGGGACCGAGGTCGCCAACGCCTCGCTCTACGACGGCGCGACCGCCGTCGCCGAGGCCGTCCTGATGGCGATCGCCTCGGTCAAGAAGCGCGAGCGGATCGTTGTCGCCGGGACGGTGCACCCGCACTACCGCGAAGTGCTCCAAACGTATGTCAGCGGGCGTCACCTTGAGGTCACGGAGCTTGCGCTTCCGGAAGCGACGAGCCTGCTGACGAGCGTCGACTCGATCAAGGCCGGACTCAGCGACGACGTCGCTTGCGTCCTCATCCAGTATCCGAACTTTTACGGCGGAATCGAAGATGTGCGGGCGATCGCGGACGCGGTCCATGAGGCCGGTGCGCTGCTGATCGTCTCGACGTTACCGGTGCCGCTCGGCGTCCTCACTCCGCCGGGCGAGATGGGGGCCGACTTCGTGACTGCCGAGGGGCAGTCACTCGGTGTCGCCCAGAGCTTCGGCGGCCCTTACGTCGGCTTGCTCGGCACACGCAAGAGTTTCGTCCGCCAGATGCCTGGCCGATTGGCCGGGATCGCGACTGACTCCGAGGGCAAGCGCGGTTTCGTGCTGACACTCCAGACGCGCGAGCAACACATCCGCCGCGAGAAGGCGACCAGCAACATCTGCACAAACCAGGGTCTGATGGCCACCGCGGCGACAATCTACATGTCCGCCCTGGGTCCGCAAGGCTTCCGGGAGGTCGCAGAGCGCTGCTACCAGAATGCGCATTACCTGGCCGATCAGATCACTGCGCTCCCAGGGTATGAGCGAGCCGGCGATGGCGAGTTCTTCCACGAGTTCGTGGTCAAGACACCGATTGCGCCGTCCGAGCTCAATCGGAAACTGGCCGAGCGGGGTATCGTCGGTGGCCTGGATCTCGGTCGCTACGAGAATGCGCTAGAGGGCCACTGGCTGCTCTGCGCGACCGAGTTGAACGATCGTGCGGCGATTGACCGCCTGATCGCGGCGCTTCGCGAAATCTAGGAGAAAGGTCGGGCTGCCAAATCCGGGGATCGGCACATCCGTTTGCTATACTGATCTGCCGTGTCATTCGTAGCCCGAACGACAGCATGCAGGCCGACTGGAGTGCGGTGCTGCCTCAACCCTGTGACAGCCTTTACGACATGTTGGTGAAACTGTGGCACGACCTATAGTCGCGATCGTCGGACGTCCGAACGTCGGAAAATCAACTCTCTTCAACCGGCTCGTCGGCGAACGCCGAGCCATCGTTGAGGATATCCCGGGCACCACCCGCGACCGACTCTACGGCACGACGACCTGGGGCGGAGTCGACTTCACCATCGTCGATACCGCCGGACTTCAGGAACCCTCCGAAATCGAAGCATCGTCGACCGCCGAGATCGCGCAGATGACGCGTGATCAGGCCCGTAGCGCCATCGATGAGGCGGATGTGATCGTCTTCATGGTTGATACCAAGGCCGGGATGACTGCCGGCGACCACGAAGTCGCGGATATGCTCCGCCGCACCGACAAGCCGACGATCCTTGTTGCCAACAAGGTCGACAACATCAACCGCAAGGACATGGCGGTCGAGTTCTACGAGCTGGGTCTCGGTGATCCGATGGCCATATCGTCGTACCACGGAGTCGGCACCAGCGATCTGCTCGATCGCATCGTCGAGAACTTGCCGCACTTTGAAGAAGAGCCGGAGATTGCCGGTCCCAGGATCGCGATCGTCGGCCGGCCGAACGTTGGCAAGAGTCGGCTGGTAAATGCGCTGATCGGCGAGGAGCGCTCAATCGTCAGCGACACGCCTGGCACGACTCGGGACAGCCTCGATACGCACATGGAGTGGAACGGGCGGCCGCTGACTCTGATCGACACCGCCGGGATTCGCCGGCGAGGACGGATCGAGCAGGGCATCGAGCACTTCAGCGTGCTCCGCTCGATGCGGGCGATCGATCGGTCGGATGTCGTGCTGATGGTCGTTGACTCTACGGAAGGCTTCACGGCGCAGGACCTGCACATCGCTGGGTACGTCGAGGAGCAAAAGAAGGGCATCGTGGTCGTCGTTAACAAGTGGGACCTGATCGAGAAGGACTCCTCGACCATGGATCTCTACCGCGACGAGGCGAAGCGCCAGCTCGACTTCCTGCCGTATGCGCCGCTCGTTTTCATTTCGGCCAAGTTCGGTCAGCGCGTTCAGAACGTGCTCGAGATGGCCCTACTGGTCGAAACGGAGCGGCGAAAGCGCGTCTCGACTTCGGCGCTGAACAAGCTGCTGCGAGAGGCTGTGGCCGCACACGCACCGGCGAGCAAGCCCGGCAAGTGGCTAAAGTTCTACTATGCGACGCAGGCGGATGTATCGCCGCCCACGTTCGTGTTCTTTTGCAACGACCCCCAAAACGTTCATTTCTCGTACAAGCGCTACCTGGAAAACCAGATTCGCGATCAGTTCGGATTCGTTGGCAACCCGGTGCGGATGACGTTCCGGGGACGGGAAGAGGACGAATAGTTTGGAGACACCGCTCGGCATCATGGTCCTGGTCTTCGCGTACCTGGCCGGTGCCATTCCCGTCGGCGTCATTCTCGGCAAGCTGTTCTACGGAACCGACCTCCGGACCATCGGTAGTGGGTCGACCGGGACCACCAACGCGCTCCGGGCGTACGGTCCCAAGATCAGCGTGATGGTGCTCCTCTTCGACATGCTGAAGGGGGCCATTCCGGTGCTGATCGCGCACGCGCTCGATCGTGGACCATGGCTGGTCGGCGCAGTGGCCGTCCTGACGGTAGTCGGACATTGCTGGTCACCGTTCATCGAGTTCGATGGTGGCAAGGGAGTCGCGACCGGCGCAGGCGCGCTTATTGCCCTGCAGCCCTGGGTCGCGTTCGCGGTCTTTTTGATGGTTGCCATCGTCCTTTTGACGCACTACGTATCGCTGGGCTCGATCGTGACGGCCGTCGCCATCGGCATCGCGCTTTCGATCGCGGCCCTGTCCGACCGGGTCGCCGACCCGATTGCGATCGCCGCTGTGGTCATCGCCGCGATCATCGTCTGGCGGCATCGCGGCAATATCGACCGCCTGATCCACGGCTCCGAGCGCCGAATCTCCTTCCGAAACCGGGCAACGGCCTGACTCAACCCCGTTCGATCTCTGGCAGACACTCCCTGGCGTACACACCGAGGCGGCGAACAGTCTCGCGGATTTCGGCCTCGGTAGCTCGCGGATTCGTGACGCACATCCGCAGGACTGTCTGTCCGCGCAGCGCGGTCGTGCTCAGCGCGGCATAGCCGTCCTCCAGCGTCGCATGGGCGATGCGGGCGTTGAGTGCGCTGATCTGATCCGCTGTCAGGTGAGCCGGAGCCAAGCGAAACGTGAGCACACTGATCTGGGCCGGGGTGACGATCTCCCAGATGCCGGCGGCGCGAAGCTCCCGCTCAGCCAATTCCGCCAGGGCGATGCCGCGCTCGACTGCCGCCCGGATTGCGTCCATACCAAAGACCTGAATGGACATCCAGAGCTTGAGGGCCCGGAATTCCCGTGTCAGCTGAGGTCCCAGATCGCAGAAGTTGACCTCTGCATCAGCCGTATCGGCGTCGCGCAGGTACTCGGGCCGTTCGTGAAACGCTTCTCGCAATTTGCGCACATCGCGGACCAACAGGCAGCCGCACTCGATCGGCTGGAAGAGCCATTTGTGCGCATCCAGGGCGAGTGAGTCCGCGCGCTCCAGACCGGCAAGCCGCCGCTTGCCATCCGCGCTAAGCACCGCGGCTGCGCCGAAAGCGCCGTCGGCGTGCAGCCAGATGCCTTCTGCCGCGCAAAAGTCGGCAAGTTCCGGTAACGGATCGATCGCGCCGGTGTTCGTCGTACCCGCCGCGGCAACGACGCAGTAGGGTTGCAGGCCCGCGTCACGATCGGCGCGGACGGCATCCCGGAGGGCATCGATCGACAACCGGAATTCGGTGTCCGACGGGAGCTTGCGGATGCGATCCGGCCCGATGCCGATCATCCGCGCGCCTTTGCCCACCGACGAATGCGCCTGGTCGGAGTAGTAGATCGTGCCTCGCCGGGCTGCCGCTGCATCGTGACCGAAGCGGGCATGGCGCGCGGTCGCGATACCGACCAGGTTGGCCATCGACGAGCCACTGAGCAGGATGCCTCCGCCGGTCCCCGGCAGCCCGCACCAATCGCGCATCCATTCCGTTACCAGCACCTCGGTCTCGGCGGCGCCCGGCGAGCCCATCCACATGCCGGAGAAGACGTTGAACCCCGATGCCAGCGCATCGGCCATCGCGCCGACGTAGTTGCTCGGATTCGGCACATACCCGAAGTAGCGTGGGTGGCTATTTCGATGCCCGTCGGCCAGGACGTCGCGCAGCGTGCGGGCAAGCACTTCTTGCGGATCGGAGCCTTGCTCGGGCGCCGTTTCCCACATGCGGGCGTCCATGGTCGGGCGATCGGCCCAGCGGGCGGTTGGTTGCTCTCGGAGACTCGACAGGTGCTCGAC
>DASQCG010000161.1:0-6633 GCA_035634825.1 Thermomicrobiales bacterium
CAGCCCGACCCGCACATTGCCGCCCATGATCGCGCCCATCGTGACCAGGTTGATCTGGTGCCGCCCCGCGCCGAGGATCGACCACTGGTAGGCATCTCCGAAGAGCCGATCAGCCGTCCGCTTCATATGCAGCAGATCCTCGACGTCGGTTCCGATGCCGCCAAGAATCCCGAAGATCGTCTGGACGAAGAACGGTGGCTTGACCAGTCCCTCATCGACGAAGTAGGCGAGGTTGTAGAGGTGCCCGACGTCGTAGCACTCGAATTCGAACTTGACGCCGTGGGTTTCACCCAGCTCGCGCAGGATGTAGGTGATGTCCTTGTAGGTGTTGCGGAAGATGTAATCGCGAGAGGCCTCGAGGTCATCTGCCTCCCAGTCGAACCGGAATTCCTTGATGCGGTTGGCGATCCCGAAGCGGCCGAAGTTCATCGACCCCATGTTCAGGGAGCACATTTCCGGCTTGGCCCGCATCGCCGCCGCCAGCCGCTGCTCCAGCGTCATGCCTTGCCCGCCGCCGGTCGTGATGTTGATCACCGCGTTGCAGCGCTCTTTGATCTCCGGCAGGAACTGCATGAACATCTCGGGATCGGGGGTCGGCCGCCCATTTTCCGGGTTCCGCGCGTGCAGGTGGAGGATCGCCGCGCCCGCCTCAGCCGCCCCGATCGCGTTCTCGGCAATTTGCTCGGGCGTGATCGGCAGGTATTCCGACTGCGACGGAACGTGTACTGCGCCCGTGACCGCGCAGGTGATGATGACCTTGTTTCGCTTGGCAGCCAACGCGTTCGCTCCTCATGATTAGTGGCCGATTGATCAGCAATCGTCACTCTACCGCAGGGAGCGCGTGTGGCCAGACAAAAACCGGCGGCCGTGAAGCGGCCGCCGGTTGACTAATTTCGATCGCGAGTGGCGCTACGCGCTCCCCGGCTGAATGTTCTGATTGACCGAGAACACATTGTGCGGGTCGTACTTCGCCTTGATCTTCGCCAGGCGATCGTAGTTCGGCCCATACGCCTCGCGGACGCGGTTCGGTCCTTCCTCGGTCGCGTCCATGATCATGTTCACATAAGCGCCTCCGGCAGAGTGCGGGTGGAGCGCGTTCCAGTAATCCCGCGCCCAGGCGATCATCTTCGGGTTGTCCGCCGGGTCCGGGCTGACCCCCGCGATCACCATCGCCCACTTTGCATGCCGGAAGGCCCAGGGCGTCGCGTCCTTGGCCAGCCGGCCGGCCGCGCCATCGACCGGGTAGAGATGCATGGTCGATTTTCCGGTCGGCAGGTTCGGACCGTACTTCAGGTGCTCGGCGATTGCCTCATCGGACAACTCGGTGAAGAAGTCCGCCTTCCAGTACCACTGGTCGCCCTTCGGATAGATCGCGTCGAACATACCGTTCAGCATCGGGTGCGGCATCTGTCCCACCCAGTCGATCGCCGGTCCCCCTGCAACCTTCCGGATCGGGGCGAAAACTTCCTCCGCCTTCTCGATCGGCCCGGAGTAATGCCAGACAATCGCGGCCATGTTCTTGCCCTGCCACTCTTCGGGGAAGGGCGGTCCGGCCGGGATGCCGACGAATCCGAACCAGCCGTTCAGCTCATCGGGCTGCTTCGGCAAGAAATCGCGGTACCAGCGCAGGAGCTCCTCCGACTTCTCGATCGGCCAGGCCATCGGCCCGGCGTAGACCATGCCAACTGGATGGAGCCGGAACACGAACGAGGTGACGACACCGAAGTTGCCGCCGCCGCCGCGCAGCGCCCAGAGCAGATCGGCGTTTTCCTTCTCGCTGGCGGTCACGAACCGGCCATCGGCCAGCACGACATCCGCCTCGAGCAGGTTGTCGATAGCCAGTCCAGCCCGGCGCGAGAGGTAACCAACACCGCCGCCAAGCGTCAGACCACCGACACCGGTCGTCGAGATGATTCCAGTGGGAGTGGCCATGCCAAACGCGTGGGTTGCATGGTCGACCTCGTGCCAGGTGCTTCCGCCGGCCACTCTGGCCGTCCGATGTTCCGGATCGACGCGCACGCCCTTCATATAGGAAAGATCGAGGACCATGCCGCCGTCGCACGTGCCGAATCCCGGCCCGTTGTGACCGCCACCGCGCACGGCCAGCAGCATCCCGTGCTCCCGCGCAAAGTTCACTGAGGCGATCACGTCGGCCACGTCGGCGCAATGGACGATCATCGCCGGCTTGCGATCGATCATCGCGTTGAAGACCTTGCGCGCCTCGTCATATTCCGGATCGCCGGGCATCACCGCCGGCACGCTCAGAACCATGTTCAGCTGATCGATATCCGCTTGCGGAACAGCGGCGGAACGCGGTGAAGTCGCAGTCATCAGTTGCCTCCTGACGGGGTCTTCGCGCAGGCGACCTGCGGTGCGCGTGTCAACGGACTGCAGGTAAGAGGGTATGGGATACGAATCTGAATATTAGCGAGAGAAATGTCATTAGGCAATACATGCCACTCCGTCGTGGCCATCGACCGGCTAACATGTCGCAAATAGGAGAGATACAGCCATGAGCAGCACCACGACCCATATCCCGGTTATCGAATGCCGCGGCTCCGCCCGCGAGGTCGGTCGCGCGCACGGCGAATCGGCCCGCGACCTGATTGGCCGCGGTCTCGGCCGCTGGCGCGAGAGCCTGGCTGCCCAGCGCGGAGACGTCGACGGGTACATCGCAGATTTCCTGGCTCGAACCTCATTCGTCGCGGCGATCGAGACACACGCGCCACACGTACTTGAGGAGCTGCATGGCATCGCTGAGGGCGCGAGCCAACCATTCGAGGTCATCCTTGCCTACAACCTGATGGACGAGGAGTGGAGCTTCCGCACCGATCGGCTCGACGGGCTCGCGCCGGGCTGCACGGTCGTCGCCGTGGCCGGCGCCGCGATCGGTCAGACCATGGACATCCCGACCATCCACGACGGCACCCAGATCGTCCTCGCGGTCGAGCCCAATCACGGACCGTCCCAGCGCCTCCTGTCTGCCGCCGGGATGCTCGGCCTGACCGGAGCCAATAGCGCCGGCGTCGGGGTCGTCGTCAATAACCTGAACCAGCTCCCATCATCCGCCGGCGGTTTGCCCGTGCAGGTCTTGACCCGCCGTCTCCTCGAGCACGAAACAGCCGACGAGGCCGCTCGCTGGACCGAGTCGGTTCCGCACGCGGTCGGCCAGCATTACCTGATCGCCGACCCGAATACGATCATCAGCCTCGAAGGACACGGCAAGGGCGTCGCCTGCATCCCGGTGACCGACCGTTACGTCCACGCCAACCATCCGCTGGCCTGCACCGGAACGCGACCCGACACCGACAAGATCGAATTCCTCTCGAACACGCACGTTCGCCACGACCGCGCCCAGGCGTTGATCGGCACGACCAGCGACCAGCCGGGCCTCGAGCGGATCCTCGAAGATCGCGACGCACCGATCAGCCGCGAGCGCGAGAAGGGCTTCATGACCTTCGGCGGCATCAGCATCGGTCTGACCATCCCGCCGACCATGCGCGTCACCGCCGGTCCGCCGCACGAATCGGAATGGGTCGACATATCCTGGAACTAAACCGCCCAACCCGACGTCACCTGTAGGAACGCCGAGCGCGTCGGGCGCGCGCAATGTCGACCTGGAGATCGTGATGCAGAAAACCACTCGACCCATCCTGTCCGGCTTTGCTCGCGTTTGGGCGCTCGTTGCCGTGCTTGCCCTGCTGCTGGGCATGGTCCCGCTGAACGCCTTGGCCCAGGACACTCGCACCGCCAGCCCCGTCGACCCGATCTGGGCGCTGGTCCCCGGCAATGCGACCGCCGCCATCGCGATCAACGCCAACCCGGACTCGCCGCAATGGCGAATCGCCGCCGACTTGCTCGACGGGGCCGGCCTCGAGGACGTGGTCTATGGTGCGATCAACGAGTTCATCGACCAGACCGGCCTAGCCCCAGCCAACTTCGTCCCCGGTCAATCCTCGATCCTCGGCGGCACGATCGCCGCGGCGACCTGGGGCGACCAATCCGACCAGTTCGCGCGCGGGGCGGTCTACATCTCTGCCCCCGATCCCGACGCCGCCTATCGCTCGCTCGCCGCCCAGCTCATCACCGAAACCAACCCCGATGCGATCCAGGTTGACCTCCCCGGCGGCCGGGCGACCCTGGACGCGAACGGCAACGGCACCGCCGCGGTCCTGCAGATCAACGACATCGTCGTCGTGACCGAGATGGAAGACGCGCAGATGATCGCCGGACTCGTCACCGGTGGTGGTCCGACTCTCGCCGACTTCGATCCATTCGTCCGCGTCATGACCGCCCAATCCGGCGACCTGATTGCGCGCGCCTATGCCAACGGCCCCGCCGCCGGTCAGCTGCTTGGCGTCTCGTTGACGCAGCCGTTCGGGCTCGGCTACTCCGAATTCGGCATCCTCTTCGCGCTGGTCGCCCCGGTATCCGGCTCCCACGTCAGCCTTGGCCTTTCGGCATCGGCGGACGGCTTCCTGCTCCACGCTGCCCGCCTGCCCGTTCCGATCATCGGCCCCGAGCTACCCGGCGCTGGCCCATCCGCCGATCTCGCGGCGAGCGTCTCCAGCCTCAGCGATCTCTTCATCGCCGGGACCGACCTCGGCCAAAGCCCGATCTTCACCCAGCTCATCGACACCATCGTGATCGGCGCGGTCACGTCGTCCGGCTGGTCCCCATACGAGCCCACCCTCGACGTCCGCGCCGCGGCATACGAGCAACTCAAGCGCATGACCAACATCGACGTCCAGGCCGACCTGATCGACCAGCTCGCCGGTGACTACCTGATTGCCGGAAAGGTCGACTCGTTCGACGATCCATCCGGCGTCCAACTCGCGATCACGTCGGAGATCGCCGACGCGGAGACAGTCAACGACGCGCTCGCCAAGTTGAGCGCGATCCTCTCCCTCGCGACCGCCGGCCGCTCCGACATCACGTACGAGAATGATCCGTCCCAGCGGTCCGGACTCAGCAACACCCTCACGATTCGCGACGGGGACACCGGCCGCGCAGCGCTGACTATCAGGTACGGTGCGAGCGGGCCGGGCTTCGTGTTGACCGTCAATGCGGGCGAGGAGCTCCTCAACCCAACCCCCGGCGACGACCTCGCCACCGACCCTGAGTACCGGGCCGCGTTCGCCAAGCTGCCGGTCCAGGACGGCGCGCCCATCTACCTCAACCTCCAGAACCTGATCACCGTAGCCAACCTGACCTCGCTCGAGCCGCCCGACACCTGGGGTGTCGAGAACCCGCAGCACGCCCCGCTCGACGGGATCCGTTCGCTGGTCGGCAACACCTACGAGCAGGACGGTCTCGCCATCACCGACGTCTTGCTCGAGATCGCCGCTCCGGCCACACCCGCGCCGCCAACTGAAGCCACGCCCGAGTCCACCGGCCTCTTTATCCCTGATCTCGTCATCCGGAACGCCACGGCGATCGACACCGGTAACCGCCGTGTCCTCTCGGTCGCGCCCGATGGCTCCCGCGCCGTTGTCCAGGGCGATGGCGACCAGCTCTGCGTCATCCCGCTCGACAATTCCGTCGAGGAGCACTGCACCGACCAGATCCACGGTATCGATCGCGACCACATCGCCTGGTCACCTGATGCCAAGACCGTCGCCCTGACCGAGAATTCCGCTCGGTTCCTCGTCGACAGCGACATCTGGACCATTGGCACGGAGACCGGCGATGTCCGCAACCTGACCGACGATGGATATGACGGCGGTCTGCCTTTGGGCAGCAATCGCAAGGGCGCGCCCGACGACCTCCCGGTCGACGTCAGCCCCATATTCACGACCGACGGCGCCGCAGTTGTATTCGCACGCACCGGCTGGTTCGATAGCAATCGCGGCACCGATCTCTACCGGGTCAGCCTCGCCGGCGGCGACGCGGAAAAGATCGCCGAGTTCGGCGATCAGCCATTCACCGCCTGGTTCGGCGCGATCTGGCAGGACAGTGGCACGCTCCTGATCTCGTACGGCGGGACCGCGAATGATGACCCCAACAACGGTGTCTGGACTGTCGACATCAACTCCGGCGACACCAACCAGATCTGGCACGGCGAGGCCGCACAATACGTCGCCTCGCCGATAGCTGAGACCGCCGACGGTCGGATTGTGTTGCTGTTCCCGCAGGTCATGGCCAGCTTCGCTTCCTCCAATGACGACTGCCCCTATGTCGTCCTCGACCTCGCATCCGGCGAGACTCAGCCGATACGGGACGGCAACGATAAGTGCATCCGGGTCATCGGCATCTCGCCCGACGGCTCGGTTGCAATTGGCTCGGCGGGCCGGGATGCCGGCTTCTGGTTCGTGGATCTGGGTACCCTCGCGACGTCCGACGTCCCCACGGATCCAATCTTTGCCGCGGTGCCGGACCACGACACGATCCTGATCGCCGGGGCCGAGAACCAGCCCATCGTCTGGACCGGGGACAATGTGCTGGTGCCGGTCATCAACCTGACCACCCCGGTGCGAATCCAGCTCGAATTCTCCGCCTGAGCCACGTGTCAACGGGGCACATCTGACCTATGTACTCATAGATTTGCATAGGTATAGCGAGTCTTGCCTAAACCCACTTGACCTTCCCCATGTCGGTGCTAGGGTCGATCTGCCGGGGGGATTACCAGGCCCC
>DASQCG010000162.1:0-3336 GCA_035634825.1 Thermomicrobiales bacterium
GGTCGTCTTTCGGGCCTGGACCGACCCGGCAGTGCTGGAACGCTGGCTGGCCCAGCAAGCGCAGTCCGATCCCCGCGTCGGTGGGCATTACCGCCTGGAGACGGACGAGCCGGGGATCGTGCCGGAGCCGCACGTTTGCTCCGGCGAATACCGGGAGTTCGTCCCCGATCAGCGGCTCGTCATGACCTGGATCTACAACGGGCCGCACCCGGAGGATTTGGCCGAGTCACTGGTGACCGTCGATTTCGTGCCGATCAACACGGACGCTACCGAGATTCGCTTCAAGGAGGTCGGCGAGGGCCTCGCCACCGACGAGGAGCGCAAGTACTCCCGAACGGCCTGGGAAGACGCCTTCAACGGCCTGGACCGCGTGGTCACCGAATCGATTGGCTCACCGCCGTCAACAGAAGGCTGACGTCTGATGACTCACGACTGCGAAAGGCGCTTGCGCTCCTTGGCCCGGTCGTTCTCGTTGAGGAGCCGCTTGCGCAGCCGGAATGCTTTCGGTGTAACTTCGAGCAGCTCATCATCGGCCAGGAAATCGAGGCTCTGCTCCAGGCTGAGTTTGACCGCCGGCACGAGCTTTATCGCGATGTCGGCGGTGCTGGCCCGCATATTGGTCAGCTTCTTGGCCCGGCAGACATTGACGACCATGTCGCCCTGCCGCGGCTGCTGCCCGACGATCTGCCCCATGTAGACATCCTCGCCCGGCTCCGCGAAGGTGATCCCGCGCTCCTGGGCATTCGCCACTCCGTGCGCGAGCACCTGCCCGGGTTCGCTGGCGACCAGCGCGCCGGTCCGATTGTTCGGAATCGTCCCCAGCCACGGCTCATAGCCGATCAGGCGGGAGCCCATCACGGCGTTGCCCTTGGTCGCGGTCAGGAAGGCATTGCGCAAGCCGATCAGACCCCGTGTCGGGATCGCGAACTCGAGCCGGACGCTGCCCCGGCCATCGTTGACCATGTCCAGCATCCGCGCCTTGCGAGTCCCGACCAAATCCATGATCACCCCGACTGAATCCTCGACCGTCTCGATCACGAGGTGTTCGACCGGCTCCATCACCGCGCCATCGATCTCCCTGGTGATGACCTCCGGCCGCGAGACCTGGAATTCGTACCCCTCACGGCGCATCGTCTCGATCAGGACCGAGAGGTGCAGCTCGCCCCGGCCCGACACCGCGAAGACGTCCGCCTGATCGGTAGGCTCGACGCGCAGCGACAGGTTCGTCTCCAGCTCGCGGTAAAGCCGCTCGCGAAGCTGCCGGGAGGTCGAGTAGGTCGCCTCCTTGCCGGAGAAGGGCGAGGTGTTGACCCCGAAGGTCAGCTTGAGCGTCGGCTCCTCGATCTCGATCGTCGGCAGAGCCTCGGGCGCGCTCGGATCAGCCAGCGTCGCGCCGATCTTGGCATCGGCAAAGCCGGCCACGGCCACGATGTCGCCGGCGATGGCCTCTTCGACCCGCCGCTTGCCGAGTCCCTCGAACGTTGCCAGATCGGTAATCCGCTGGCGCGTCTCGGTGCCGTCCGGTGCGATGTGGATCAGCGTCTCGCCGGCCCGGATCACCCCACGGTGGATCCGGCCGATCGCGATCCGACCCCGGTGCGTGTCGTAGTCGAGTGAGCCGACCAGCATCTGGACTGGAGCCTCGGGCTCGACCTTCGGCGCGGGAATGGTGTCGACGATCGTGTCGAGCAGTGGGCGCAGGTCGTCCTGGAGCTGATCCGGCGCGAAACCCGCCCTCCCCTGCTTGGCGACCGCATAAATGATCGGGAACTCGAGCTGGTCGGGGTCGGTCGCGAGGTCGAGGAAGAGATCGTGCGTCAGCTCGACCACCTCATCGCAGCGCGCGGCCGGGCGATCGATCTTGTTCACGACCACGACCGGGGTCAGCCCGAGCGCCAGCGCGCGCTGCAGAACCGTCCGCGTCTGTGGCATCGGCCCCTCGACGGCGTCGACCAGCAGCAGGCAGCCATCGGCCATGTTCAGGACGCGCTCGACCTCCCCACCGAAATCGGCGTGACCGGGCGTGTCGATGATGTTGATCTTGAGCCCGCGGTAGGTGATGGCCATGTTCTTGGCAAGGATCGTGATCCCCCGCTCCCGCTCGAGGTCGTTCGAATCGGCGATCAACTCACCGGCCGCATCCGGGTCGCGGAAGATGTGCGACTGCTTGAGCAACCCATCGACGAGGGTGGTCTTGCCGTGGTCGACGTGGGCGATGATGGCGACGTTGCGCAATTGGGCCGCCGAGACAGGCGCAGAGGGCGCCGCAGTGGGTGCTTCCATGAGGTGTCGTGACCGATCGGTTGAGGCGGAGGGCATCAATAGGCGATGCGGCCCGGGCGTCCCTGCCCCGGCGCGCAACGTCCCATTATATCACGGCAGAGATTATGGAAACTCCTCAACCCGAGTCACACCGGGGAGGCAACGGTCTAATCCCTGGTCAAAGGATGCGATCCGCTTGTGACTTGAGTTCGATGTCAAAACGAGGTGGTATGCGTCAGCGAATGAGAGGCGTCCAAAGTCAAGCCAGAGATTGAACGCCGCTTGAATCTGGGACCGATTCGGAATGTGAAGACCCGGCATTGCTACGAGTTCGCGCAATGTATCGGCTACGTTTGCCCGCTCAATTCCGTAGACCTTGTGCAGAACGTGGACTGTCTCGAAAACCACCGTGGCAGAGGTCTCGGCAATTACCTCTCCAGAATCAATTGAGGCAATCAGGGCGCGGGCGAGCGGCGAATGCTCCAGGTGGTCGTTAAGGGTGTGGCGAACGAAGACATTGGTGTCAATGAAGAACTCAGGTCGCATCACATGCGCTTCTCGGTCTCCAACCAATCGTCAGTAATTGCCTCTTCCAGTCTGCGTTTCTCATCTTCATAACTGTTGAACCGCCGCTTCGCGAATGGCCCGAGGCTGCCGAACGTTTGCTCCACAACACTACCCGCCGGTTTCAGGATGATTTTATTGCCCTCGCGCGACCACTCGACCTTGTCGCCTTCCGATAGGCCGAACTCGTCCCGAAATTCCTTGGGAATCGTGACCTGCCCCTTGCGGGCAACAGTTGATCGGTATTTCAGCATGAGTACATCCCGCTCTACCCTGGTGCTACCATGAGTTTATCTGTAGTACACCCTCCATCGTAGCAGTACCGTCAACTACCGTTGGAATCGACCAATCGCTTCGGTGCGACTCGCGACCACGAATCATGGATCAGGTCGACGAGTTCTTCCGGGCCGATCCGGGAGAGCGCGACGCGGATCCATCCCCGCTGGCCCCAGACACCGGGATGCAGCGCGTACGTATCGGCATCGGACTCGACCAAGATGCGCGCATGTT
>DASQCG010000163.1:0-2361 GCA_035634825.1 Thermomicrobiales bacterium
CGACGAGCCCGAACAAACCGACGATTTCGCCCTGCTTCAGGTCGAATGAGATATCGCGGAACGCCCCCAGCCGGCCCAGTTCACGCACCGAGAGCACGACCTCGCCGATCTCTGCATCCTCCTTCGGGAAGAGCGAATCGAGCCGGCGGCCGACCATGTGCCGGATGATCTGATCGGTCGAAAGCTCGCTGGTCGGCGCGGTGATGACATACCCGCCATCCCGGAAGATCGTGACGCGGTCCGAAAGCGCGGCCACTTCGTCCAACCGGTGCGAGACGAACAGGATCGCGACGCCCTGCTCGCGCAAGCGCCGCACGATCGCGAACAAGCGCTCCACCTCGCGGGCGGAGAGGGATGCGGTCGGCTCGTCCATGATCAGGACGCGCGCATCCTGGGAGAGGGCCTTGGCAATCTCGACCATCTGCTGGTCGGCCACCGAGAGACCGCGCACCGGGGTTGTCGCCGTGAAGGAGACACCGAGCGGCCGCAGCAGGGCATCGACCTCGCGGTTCATTTCGCGCCAGTCGATCCGCCCGAAGCGCGTCTTCGGCTGCCGGCCCATGTAGACGTTCTCGGCGACGTCGAGGTCCGGGAAGAGCAACGGGTGCTGCTGAATGACCGCGATTCCGGCCGCCCGGGCAGCGAGCGGGCTGCCGAGCGTCGTTTCCTGCCCATTGATCAGGATCGCGCCGGTATCCGGCTGGTGGATCCCCCCGAGCATCTTGACCAGCGTGCTCTTGCCGGCGCCGTTCTCGCCGACCAGCGCGTGAACCTCGCCGGGGTAGAGCGCGAGGTGGACGCCGCGCAATGCCTGAACCGCGCCGAACTGCTTGGTCACATCGCGCAGCTCGACGACCGGCTGTGCCGGCATCGGCGTAGGAAAGTCAGAAGCCGCCGACTGCGTCATGGCTGCTCGTTCCCGCTCGGACCTGTCGAATAAGTGATCAGCCTACCGTATATTCGGGTTCGATGACGGACCGACACCACCGTGCCGCAGAGGGATATGCTTCACGTGTTTCTGGCGGCACTCTACACGAGAGGACAGTCGACATGGGTATGACGAAGGATGAGCGCGCGGCGCTGATCGAGAAATACGCGGCAGGCTACGACGCCGTGCTCGACGCGCTCGACGGCATCACGGCCGGCGAATGGGAATCACGCGAAGGGCCAAACGAGTGGTGCACCCGCGAGATCGTCCATCACCTCGGTGACAGCGAGTTGAGCGCGGCGGTACGGCTTCGGGCGCTCGTCGCGGACGAGGAGGCGATCATCCAGTCCTTTGACCAGGATCGCTGGAACGACGTGCTCTACCCGCGGGAGCGGCCGATCGAGCCCTCATTGGCCGCTTTCAAGGCCGCGCGCGACGCAACCGCGCCGTTGCTCCGTCTGATGACCGATGAGCAGTGGGCGCGTGAGGGAACGCACACCCAGTTCGGGCCGATGTCGCCTGAGCACTGGCTCGCGTGGTACGGGCCGCACGCCCACGACCACGCCGCCCAGATCAGCCGCGCCCGCGCCGCCGCCCACGGCTGATCTGCGGGGTTGAGAGTGGAGGGTTGAGGGAAGTTGTTGGTTTTCCGTTTTCCGTTTTCCGCCTGCTCGACTCCTCGACTCCTCAACGTCTCGACTTCTAATTGTGAAGGGAGATACCTATGAGCGAACCGTCGATCCCGGCCGGCGCCCGGATCGGGCACATCCACCTCAAGGTCGGCGATCTTGATCGCCAGATCGGCTTCTACCGCGATTTCCTCGGCTTCGATCTGCTGATGCGGTTCGGCGATCAGGCTGCCTTCCTCTCGGCCGGCGGCTACCACCACCACATCGGCATGAACACGTGGGAAAGCAAGGCCGGTGACCCACCACCGCCAGGTACGACCGGTCTTTACCACTTCGCGATCAACTACCCGGTGCGGCGCGATCTCGCCGCCGCGCTCAAGCGGCTCTACGACCACGGCTGGCAAATCGACGGCGCGTCCGACCACGGCACCCACGAGGCGCTCTACCTGCACGATCCAGAATTGAACGGCCTCGAGCTGGCCTGGGATCGCGACCCCAGCGAGTGGGTCCGGGACGGCAAGATCGTCTTCGATCGCAAATCGCTCGATTTCGCGAGTCTCCTCAGCGAGCTGAACGACCCGAGCACGGAACAGCTCCTGCCCGCTCTCGCCGCCTACACGTAGGCACAATGGATCTCGGGTCCGACATCGATACAATGTGGTGCATCCGGCCGATGTCCGATGCTTCGGCCGAGGCGATCGCGGGCTGGCGGTACCCTCCGCCCTACGACTTCTACGATGCCATCCCGGACGATCCCGACCTGGCCGATCTCCTCAGCGCGGACTTCCGCCGCGGTCGGTACTT